>JBEGKS010000010.1:0-11353 GCA_041183945.1 Bacteroidota bacterium
GCAGCAGCAAAGAGCATGCAAAGCGATGCGCCTGCTTGTAGCACTTGCGGACATATTACAATAAGAAGTGGTACATGTTATAAATGTTTAAACTGCGGAACAAGCATGGGCTGTTCGTAAAACCTTTCTTATGATTTTTTTCAAAAGGGTCCCACAAAACGGGGCCCTTTTTGTTTTTTAATCCCGCTTATAAAATGAGGGGGTCTTTTTTGCATTTCATTCAATTTTTTCTTTAAATTCATTCTTTAATTACAATAGCAAAAACGATTGCCTTATGTCAAGTTTTGAAGTAAAAATATCTCCTAAAAAATACGATGCAGTGATTGTGGGTTCTGGTGCCGGAGGAGGAATGGCTGCCTATGTATTATCCAAAGCGGGATTAAAAGTTTGTTTATTAGAAGCAGGTCCAGAATTTGATCCTGCAAAAAATTCAGCACAATTAAAAAATCCATGGGATTCTCCTCGTCGTGGAGCAAGTACCAAAATGAGACCCTTCGGCGATTTCGATGCTTCTTTCTGGGGCTGGGAAATTGATGGAGAACCTTATACGCAAACGCCAGGTAGTGATAAATTCGAGTGGTGGAGAGCAAGAATGGTAGGTGGTCGTACGAACCATTGGGGTCGTATCTCCCTTCGTTTTGGACCACGCGATTTCAAAAGAAAAAGTATCGATGGTTTAGGTGACGACTGGCCAATTGGCTACGAGGACATCAAACCTTACTATGATAAGATTGATAAATTAATTGGTGTATACGGAACCAATGAAGGTCGTGAGAATGATCCTGATGGAATTTTCTTACCTCCTCCAAAACCTCGTTTACATGAGTTAATGTTTAAAAAAGCAGCTACCGGCATTAATATTCCTGTAATTCCTTCTCGTTTATCTATTTTAACTAAAAAAATTAACGACGAACGTGGTGCTTGTTTTTATTGTGGTCAATGTAATCGTTCTTGTAAAGTATACGGCGACTTTTCTTCTTCATCTGTTTTAGTTCGACCTGCTATTTTAACTGGCAACGTGGATTTAATTACTGGTGCCATGGCGCGTGAAGTAATGACAGACAATGAAGGAAAAGCAACAGGTGTTTCTTATGTCAATAAATTTGACAACCAAGAATATCAAATCAATGCAAAAGTGGTTATCCTTGGAGCAAGTACTTGCGAGACAGCTCGTTTGTTACTCAATTCAAAATCTACCAAGCATCCCAATGGTTTAGCCAATAGTTCTGGCGTAGTAGGACATTATTTACATGATTCTACTGGTGCTGCAATGGGTGGTGTAATTCCTTCTTTATTTGGCCGTAAGCGTTACAATGAAGATGGTGTGGGTGGTATGCACGTTTACACTCCATGGTGGTTAGATAACAAAAAATTAAATTTCCCTCGTGGTTATCATATTGAATATTGGGGTGGCATGAGCCAACCTGGTTATGGCTTTGGAATGGGAATGCAAGGTATGAATGGCAAGTTCCAAGTGAATGGTAGAACCAAGGAAGCAGGTGGTTATGGTGAATCATTAAAAGAAGATGTTCGTTTCTTTTATGGTGCCAATGTAGGAATGGGTGGACGTGGTGAAGCGGTACCTCGCTTTGACAATAAATGTAGTATTGACCCGGATGTAGTAGATAAATATGGTATTCCTGTGTTGAAATTTGATTGTAAGAATTCTGAGTATGAAGTGCAACAAGCAAAGCATATGAAAGAAACCTTTAAAGAAATCATGCATGAAATGGGTGCTGTAATTACTTGGGGTGATCAAGATGATGCAAGTAATAAATATGGCTTATCTAATCCAGGAAATATTATTCACGAAGCAGGAACAGTGCGTATGGGTGCCGATAAAAAAACTGCTCCATTGAATGCATTTGGACAAGCCTTTGATTGTAAGAATTTATTCTGCGTAGATGGATCGGTATTTACTTCGCAAGCAGATAAAAATATTACATGGACTATTTTAGCATTGTCTATGCGTACTTCAGAATATGTATTGGATCAATTACAAAAACAAAATTTATAATATTATGGACAGAAGAAAATCCATCAAAGCGATGATATTAGGAACGGTTTCAACAGCTGTTCTAGTAGAAGCTTGTAAAAATTCAGCCACCACGGTAGCTGAAGTGAATATGGACGATCGTATGCAGGAAGAAAAAGATTATTTAGTTAAAGTAAAAGCGCAGCCTAATTTTTTCACTGAACATGAAATGGCTACTATTACGATACTATCTGATATTATTATTCCAAAAGATGCAGTCAGTGGTTCTGCTACCGATGCCAAAGTGCCTGAGTTTATCGAGTTTATTGTAAAAGATATGCCCGACCATCAAGTGCCTATGCGTGGAGGTTTAAAATGGCTGGACTTACATAGCTATAAAAAACATGCAAAGGCCTTTACAGAATGTTCTAGTAAAGAGCAAATAGGCATTGTAGATGAGATTGCTTATCCTCAAAAAGCAGCCCCAGAATTAGCACAAGGCGTAAGCTTCTTTAATAAAATAAGAGACTTAGTCACTACTGGTTTTTACACTGCAGAAATTGGTGTGAAAGACTTAGGCTATATGGGTAATGTACCCAATATGTGGGCAGGTGTACCAGATGATGTATTAAAGCAATATGGTTTAGCTTATACGGAGAAGGAATTGAAGGAGTGCATATGATTCTTTAATGAAACAAAAAAGCCCCTCGAAATTCGAAGGGCTTTTTTATATTTAAGAAAACTGTATTTAGGAATTTATGATATGCTACTACCAGGAGCAATGGCTTCAGAAGGTTGTACAAAGTATAGTTTACCATTCGCATCTTCTGCCATTAATATCATACCCTTACTTTCAACACCGCGCATTTTACGAGGGGCTAAATTAGCCACCACTACTACTTGCTTTCCAATTATGGCAGCTGGTTCAAAATGCATGGCAATACCCGATAGTATGGTTCTTTTTTCCGAACCAAGGTCTACCTCTAGTTGTAAAAGCTTGTCTGCCTTTTCTACTTTCTTGGCGTCAATAATAGTGCCTACGCGTAAATCTATTTTTCCGAAATCGTCAAAAACAATTTCAGGTTTCAAGCCCTTGTCTTTTACCTCTGTTGGGCCTGTTGCTGGCGTATTATCCATAGTTATTTTTTTAGCGTTGAGATTGCTTTTTAATTGTGTTAATTCTGCTTCTATTTCTTCGTCTTCAATTTTTCTAAATAATAATTCTGGAGGGCGTAAGCTATAACCCACTTTTAATAAGTTAAAGCCACCTGCATTTTGCCATTCAAGCATTCTGTCCACCACTTTCATCATTGTGCACATTTTCTTCGCCGTGAATGGTAAGAAGGGATTAATTAAAATAGCAAGGTTGGCGCATAGTTGCAAACAAGCATGCATGGTGTTATCAATCTTAGCTTGAGCCGTTGGGTCGGTCTCCATATTTTTTGCAAGTATCCAAGGCTCTTTCTTTTGCATGTATTGATTCCCTAAGCGCGCTAAATTAATGACTTCAAACTGTGCTTCTCTAAATTTATACTGCTCTAGTAATTCAGTAATTTTCTCTTTACTTTCTTTTACACTTATTAATATAGCCTGGTCTTCATCATCCAAAAATTCTGTATGAATAGGAGGTACTTTCCCTTTGCATAATTTATGCATTAGTACCCAGGTTCTATTGACAAAATTAGCGAAGATGCTTACCAGCTCTCCGTTCACCGATTCTTGAAATCCTTTCCATGTAAACTCACTATCCTTTGACTCGGGTGCAATAGCAGTTAAATAAAAACGAAGACTATCGGCAAGGCCATTACCTCCATTGTCTTTTTTAATCCACTTATTTATAAAATCATCCATCTCAATGCTCCATCCTTTAGAAGTACTCATTTTATCTCCTTCTAAATTCATGAATTCATTGGCAGGTACATTTTCTGGTAAAATATTGCCATGCAATTTCAACATGATAGGAAAAATAATACAATGGAAAACAATATTGTCTTTACCAATAAAGTGAATCAGTTTAGTTTCTTTATCATTCCAATAAGGGGTCCAGTCTTTTCCATTATTAAGTGCCCATTGTTTAGTGGCACTTATATATCCAATAGGGGCATCAAACCAAACATATAAAACTTTTCCAGCGCCAGAGGCTAGTGGCACTTTCACGCCCCAGTCTAAATCGCGGGTCACTGCTCTTGGTTGCAAGCCACCTTCAATCCAACTTTTACATTGCCCTACTACGGCAGCTCTCCAGTCTTTTGCATGATCGTTTAAAATCCATTGACGTAAAAAATCTTCGTGCTTATTTAAAGGTAAATACCAATGCGTAGTTTCTTTTTTAATAGGGGCTTGTCCACTTAAAGTACTTACAGGATTTATTAATTCTTCAGGACTTAAGCTCTTGCCACATTTTTCACATTGGTCACCATAGGCTTCAGGGTGACTACAATTAGGACAAGTTCCTTTTATATAACGGTCCGCTAAAAATGTTTGCGTGGCCTCATCAAAATATTGTTCGGTGGTCTTAGTTTCTAAATCGCCCTTAGCTTCTAGGTCTTTAAAAAAAGCGCTTGCTGTTTCATGGTGTAAGGGGTCGCTAGTGCGGTGGTAAATATCAAACTCAATACCTAAGTCCTTAAAATTTTGCTCAATAATAGGATGGTATTTATCAATGATGGCTTGAGCCGTGGTACCTTCCTTCGTTGCTTGAATAGGAATAGCCGTTCCGTGCTCATCGCTACCGCAAACAAATACCACATCTCTTTTCTGCGCTTTTAGGTAGCGGACATAAATATCGGCTGGTAAATAAGCGCCTGCCAAGTGGCCGATATGCTTCAGTCCATTTGCATAAGGAAGGGCTGCTGTAATCAAATATCTTTTTGGCGTGTTCATTGCAGCAAAAGTACTTAATATTGTGGTATGATTCAACCGTCTCATCTTCAGCCAGGCGACACTATTGGCATTGTATGCCCATCGGGTTATATCCCCTTAGAAAAAGTGCAAATTTGCATTCAAACCATTGAAAAATGGGGCTATAAGGTAAAATTGGGAACTACCGTTGGAGCAAAAAAGGATAGTTTTTCGGGTACGGATGAACAAAGAGCCCATGATTTACAAACCATGCTTGACGACGCTTCTGTAAAGGCCATACTCTGTGCTAGGGGTGGTTATGGGGCAAGTAGAATCATAAATACCATAGAATTCAAGGCTTTTAATAAGCAGCCAAAATGGGTGATTGGATTTAGCGATATCACTGTTTTGCATGCAGCCATTTTACAAGAAAATTGCATGAGTATTCATGGCCCTATGGCGGCGGCCTTTGCGAAGGGGGAAGCGGGGGAGCCTTATATACAATCCTTAAAACAAGTATTAGAAGGAGAGAAAACAACTTATACAATTCCTGCGCATTCCATGAATGTTATAGGGAGTGCAAAAGCAGAACTGGTGGGCGGAAATTTATGCATGCTCGCACATTTAATAGGTTCCAAAAATGCTATTGATACCAAAGGGAAAATTTTGTTTTTAGAAGATGTAGGGGAGTATCATTATAATATTGATAGGTTAATAATACAGTGTAAAAATGCAGGGCTGTTTGATAATCTAGCAGGATTGGTCATAGGTGGTTTCACAGATTTAAAAGACGCTTCTTCCGATTTTGGAGCCAACGCTTATGAAATTATTAAAGAACATACTTTAGGCTATACTTTCCCTATTTGTTTTGATTTCCCCATTAGCCATAGCCTTCCAAATTTTGCCATAAAACAGGGGCAGGTATATCGTTTAGCCGTGTTGGCTCAGGAGGTAAGTTTGACGGAAGTCTAATTTTTAGATTTTTTTAACCTTTTTATTAAACAAGCGTTAATATTAGCTTTTAGCGATTTTGCAATCTAATTATTGCGTTAAATTTGTATTATAAATTTCAAAACTATGAAGAAGTCTTTTTTAACCATTTCGGTGTCCTTATTATTAGGTTTGCAATTTTTATTTGCACAATCTTATGAAGTAGCGGGTATTGAAAAATCCGATAAGGAAGATATGCAGTATGAGGTATTAGGAAAAGTAGGCGCTCGTTATTGGATTTATAAAAATGTGGGAGGTATTGCCACCATTGCACAGTACAATGATAGAATGCAATTAGTGAAGCAAAACGATTTATCTTTTATTAAAACCACTAATTTAAATGGCATTGAATTTATAACGAACGAAAATAATGTATATGTATTTTTTCAGTTCCAAGTAAAGGCAACAGTGTATGCTGCGGTGGCTGAATTAAATACTGATGGCTTGCTAGTGGGTAGTCCAAGAATTGTCGATTCTGCTGATAAAATTAAACCAGGCACTGGTGTGAAAGTTTTTAATTTATTAGAAAGTGAGGATCGTCAAAAGCTAGTTATTTTTAGTGTAAACACGACCAATAAAAATTCGATTAAAGTAAGAGCCATTACTTTAAATAAAAACATTGAAAATAGTAATGAAACTGAAATAAGCATTAATTCAACTAATAAAAAATCAAGCTTGTCGGATTTTGCATTAGATAATAATGGTAATTTATTTTGCTTAAGAAATGTAACGCAAACGGGCATGGCGCCAGCGGTAAGCTTACTGTATTTATCGGCAAGCGGTGCGGAAGTGTTAGAGTCTCCTATTTTAAATAATAGTTTACTATTAGATGATATTAGAGTTAAGATTGACAATAAAGCAGGTCGAGTTATTTTGAATTCTTTTTATGCGACTACCAAAAAAGGAAATATAGATGGCTTGTACTCTTATGTTTGGGATATTAATGCAAAAAAAGAAATTCTTACTAATTCTAATAGGTTTAACGATGCGGTAAGAGGCTTAGTAACCAATAAAAGAAATTTAAAAACTGCTTTTGATATGTTTTACTTAGATAAAGTAAGTACACAGGCCGATGGTAGTTTTGTTGTCATTAGTGAAGCTGCAGAATCTTATTCTAATAGAACTATGTTTTCAAGATGGGATTACTTTTACGGCGGTCCTTTTTACAATCCCTTTATGTTTAATTACTGGAACAGACCTTTTGGTTTCTACCCTTGGGCTAGATTTGGCTGGGGTCCTAGCGCCTTTATGTGGAATAGATGGATGAACCCTTATGCTTCATTTGGTTATCCAAGTGTTACTTACAATGCCAATAATATTGCATTATTATCATTCGATATCAAAGGAAACTTACAATGGGTCAAAACAATCGATAAAAAACAAACAGATCAAAATGTAGACCAGTTTATTGGCTATGGCAGTATTGAAAATGAGTCGGGCATGAGTTTTGTGTATCATCAAAAACAAAAAGGAGTACATCAATTAATAGTGAATACACTTTCTAAAGAGGGTCAATTGGTAAAAGGGAATTCTATTATTTTGAATGAAAAAAATTACGAGTGGATGCCAAAAAGCTTGAAGCAAGTGGGTACGCATGAAGCCATTTTGCCTTATCAGTATAAAAGTAAAATTGGCTTCGCAAAAATTCAAATTAAATAATAGCTGGTGGTTTTTTTATTCAAAGACAAATCCGATCTTAACTTAATTTTTTTATTGCTCTTAAGTGTAGCCTTACATTTTCATGTATGGACGCATCCGCCATTAGTCATTGCCAATGAGTCGGATGGTTTATTGTCTTATTTTTTGCTTCATTATGTTCAAAATTTTCCACCATTGGTATTAGTATTTTTGTTTCATACAATACTATTAAGTCAGGCTATTCGATTAAATATATTGCTGAGTAATTTTAAAATGTTTCAGCAAATTAGTTATATACCTGCCTTCACTTATATTATTTTAACAGCCATGTTTCCTTATTGGGATGTTATAAGCGCAGGTTTAATTGCAAATACACTGGTTATTTGGATACTAGTAAAATTGCTTCGCTTATACGATCAAAATCAACCCAAAACCTTAGAGTTTAATATTGGTTTAATTGTAGGTATATCTATCATATTATATGAACCTATTGCGATATTAATACCTGTGGTTTTATTTGCCTTAGTCATTATAAGACCCTTTAAATTAGCTGAATGGCTAGTTTTAATAATGGGTATCGTACTTCCCTTTTACTTTATTTTTACCTATGTATTCTTGATGGGCGATATATCCAATTTTAGACAATATTTACCCAAATTAGACTGGAAAAACCCATTAGTGCAACCAAGCTTCAATGTTATTTTGGCTTTAGTGGTTATGGGGATTCAATTAATTGCCGGCTTTTATTATTGGAATGAACAGCAGGCTCGCTTTATCATTCAGGTAAGAAAATACTGGGGTGTATTTTTTCTACTTCTACTACTAACTTTTTTTCAACCCATCCTTTTTTCTGTACAGGCCTTATATGCCTCTGCTATTGTCATAGCGCCCTTGGCTAGTTTTATCAGTTTTGGCTTTGCTACACCTAAAAGACTGCTCATACCTAATCTCTTATTTTGGGCGGGGGTAGCGGTTATTGTGTATAACCACCTTGGCTAAGTGAAGAATTTAACCTCTTCTTTTTAAGGGTTTTTGGTACCTTTGGCACTTAGTTTTAAGCATTAAAAAATTTAGCTATGAAGTTTGGCGTATTAGTATTCCCGGGATCAAATTGTGATAGAGATATGCAAGATGCATTAGAAAAAGATTTGGGCTATCCAGTTGAAATGTTATGGCATAAGGACAGCGATCTTTCTCATTTCACCACAGACGATTGTATTGTGCTGCCAGGAGGTTTTTCTTATGGAGACTATTTGCGTTGTGGAGCCATTGCTAAATTTAGTCCTATGATGAAATCGGTGATTGAGTTTGCGAATAAAGGCGGAAAGGTATTAGGGGTTTGTAATGGTTTTCAAATTTTATGCGAGAGCGGTTTATTACCTGGCGCTTTATTACAAAATGCGAACCAACAGTTTATTTGTAAAAATGTTTTTATTAAAACAGATAAAAGTGAAGCTTTGCAAATTCCTATTGCACATGGCGAAGGAAGGTATTATGCAGACGAAGCTACTTTGACGCATTTAGAAAAAAACAATCAAATATTATTTCGTTACTGCGATGAAAAAGGAGAAGTAGGTGGTACTGCGAACCCCAATGGGTCTACAATGGATATCGCAGGTATTTGCAATGATAAGCGTAATGTATTTGGCATGATGCCACATCCAGATCGTGCTACCTCTAGTGCATTAAGTAATATAGATGGTAAAAAAGTATTTGAAATACTAGGATTGAAGAATTAAAAGCATTTTTTAGCGATCTATCTTTTTAACAATGTAGAAGAATAAATATGAAAAAAATAATAATCTTGTTTTGTGCTTTAGTATTTGCATTGAATGTAAGTGCACAAAAACCTAATCCGGTAAAATGGAGTTTTACAGCTGTTAAAAAATCGGACAAACAATACGATATAGTTGCCACTGCTACTATTGATGCACCTTGGCATATGTATTCTCAGTTTGTAAGTGGCGGCCCTATACCTACTCATTTTACTTTTAGTAAAAATCCTTTAATACAATTAGCGGGTAAAACTAAGGAGAATGGGAAATTGCAAAAAATGTATGATAAAAATTTCAAAACAGAGCTAAGCTTTTTTAGTGACAAAGTTGAATTTGTACAAACAGTTAATTTAAAAGTAGCTAGCAAGACTAATTTAGTGGGTTTGGTTGAATATAGTATTTGCAACGATGATCGTTGTTTGCCTCCAGCAAAGGTTACTTTTGAAGTAGCTTTGAATTAATCTAATTTTAATAATTCTATTTTGAATAAAATACTTGTCTGCTTTGTATTTTTAATAACTGCACTTACTGGGCTTCAATTGCAAGCACAAGCGCCCATTACTATTACTGCAAAGGCAGTTGTTCTAAATGATAGTAGCTATTCTGTTAAGGCGAATGTTCAAATAAAAGAAGGTTGGCATGTATATGGAACAAATCCAGATGGTTTAAATGCACCTGAAATAAGTTCGAAAATTGAAACTGCCAAATTTCAAGACAAAGCAGTTTTTTCTATTAAGCCTTCTCAAGAAAAAGATATTTTATTTACCAAGGCCTTTATATTTAATAAGCCATTCGATATCGCCCAAAATTTAATCATTAAAGGTTTTCAGCCCGATAGTTTGCAACTATTAATGGTCTTAAATGTGGCCAAGGCCGATTCTTTTTTGAGTCTAGAAATTCCTTTTTCAGTAGCACTTGCCAATGGTAAAAAAGTGGCAGGCTTTCAAATTCTTTTACCTGCAGCAGCCACTCAAGCACCTGCTAATGCCTGTGGAACTGAGGCGGCTACAACCAATACTAATTCAAGTCCTTGGGAATTATTATTACTTGGTTTTTTAGGCGGTTTAATTGCTTTAATTACCCCTTGTGTATTTCCAATGATACCCGTTACGGTCTCATTTTTTACCAAGCGCTCTAAAACTAGAAAACAGGGTATTAAAAACGGTTTATTATATGGAGTAAGTATATTTTTAATTTATGTTTTAGCAAGTGTACCCTTTCATATTCTAGGTAATGTACAACCAGAAATTTTTAATAGTATTTCAACCAACCCTTGGTTGAATATTATATTCTTTATCATATTTGTCTTTTTCAGTATTTCCTTTTTTGGATTTTTTGAGATTACCTTGCCTAGTGGTATTGCCAATAAAGCCGATTCTAAAAGTGGATTGGGTAGTATTGCGGGTATATTTTTTATGGCTATTACTTTGGCCATTGTTTCTTTTTCATGCACGGGTCCTATATTAGGAACCTTGCTGGTAGGCTCTTTACAAGGTGGTGCTTGGGCATTAACTTATGGCATGGCCGGTTTTGGTTTAGCCTTAGCATTGCCTTTTACTTTATTTGCCATCTTCCCGCAATGGTTACAAAGCTTACCTAAATCGGGCGGCTGGTTAGATACGGTGAAAAAAGTATTGGCCTTTTTAGAATTAGCCTTAGCCTTTAAATTTTTATCCAATGCCGACTTAGTAGAGCATTGGGGACTCTTAAAAAGAGAAGTGTTCATAGGTATTTGGGCTGTGATTAGTATAGCCTTAGCACTTTATTTAATAGGAAAATTATTATTACCTCATGATGTAAAATGGGAGAAAATTTCAGGTGGCAGAAAAATAGGTGCAGTGGTAGCTTTTGCTTTTGGTATCATTTTAATAATAGGCATGGTTCCCAAAAATACTTATTTATTAAAATTCTTAAGTGGTTTCCCGCCTCCTACACATTATAGTTTATTTGAGGGCAAGAACAATCATCAAGGCTTGCAAGCTACTGTGGTGAATGATTATGAAAAGGCGGTTCAATTATCTAAGCAGCAAAACAAACCTATACTAATTGATTTTACAGGATGGGCCTGTGTGAATTGTCGTAAGATGGAAGAAAATGTTTGGACCGATCCTGAAGTAATGAGCTTTATACAAAA
>JBEGKS010000011.1:0-11088 GCA_041183945.1 Bacteroidota bacterium
TAGCTGGTGCGCTAACAAATAATATTTTGAATAAAGAAGCTGAAATGATTTTCGACCCAACCCTGGGTTATTACAAAAAGTCATTACTATTAAAACAAGGGTACTATAGTTATAATTATATTCTTAGAGATAAAGAAACTGTCAATACCATGAACGATTTTACTGAAACCGAGGGGAATCATTGGGAAACTGAAAATAACTATTCCATCATGATTTATTATCGTCCTCCAGGTGCTAGACACGACCATATCATAGGTTTTGGCACTATAAATTCTAGGCAAAATTGGTAGTATTTTTTTGCTATATTTGCAGCGGCAGGTCTTGCACGGCCAGCTCCTGCTGAAACTCCCCAGGGTAGGAATACAGCAAGGATAGGCGGTTGAGCGGTGCGATGCAAGTAGCCTGCCACTTTTTATTATTGTAGACAATTATTAAAACAATTTGTATGAAATTTTTCATTGACACAGGTAACCTAGCTCAAATTAAAGAAGCCAATGATTTAGGTATTTTAGATGGTGTAACCACGAATCCTAGTTTAATGGCGCAAGTAGGTGTTAAAGGAGAGGCAGCTATTGCAGCTCATTATAAAGCTATTTGTGAATTAGTGAATGGAGATATTAGTGCAGAGGTATTGTCTACCGATTTTGCTACTATGGTGGAAGAAGGTAAAAAATTAGCAGCTATTCATAAAAACATCGTAGTAAAAGTGCCCATGATTAAAGATGGCATTAAAGCTATTAAGTGGTTTACCGATAATGGTATTCGTACGAACTGTACTTTAATATTCTCTGCAGGTCAAGCAATTCTTGCAGCGAAGGCAGGTGCTACCTATGTTTCTCCCTTTATTGGTAGAATTGACGATAGCTCTTGGGATGGAATGGAACTAATTAGTCAAATTAGACATATTTACGATGTACAAGGTTTCAAATCACAAATATTAGCCGCTTCTATTCGTAATGCTTTACATATTGTAAAAGCGGCAGAAGCAGGTGCCGATGTTTGTACTTGTCCTTTAGACTCCATTTTAGGATTGTTAAAACATCCTTTAACCGATATAGGCTTAGCGAAGTTTTTAGAAGACGCTAAGAAAATGTAAAAGTTAATTCTTTAAAGTTTTTATAAAAAAATCCCCGCGAATTTTCGTGGGGATTTTTTGTAGAAGTACTATGTAAATTTATCTATAGTGTAATTACTTTTCCTGCGGCAAAGCTTGCTCTTGCAGCTGCTAAGATGCGAATAATGTCTGTACCATGTTTAGCTGAAGTAGGTACGGGTTCATTATGGTTAATGGCATTAGCCATTTTTTCATAAAAGGTTCCGTAATTACCTGCAAGGCTAGGAATTACTTCAGTACTTATTTTACCTTCTGTATCGTTGCTTAATATACCCCATTTTTCTTTGGCTTCCACGCCCCAGTTGGGGGTATTGGGCTTTTTACCTGCGAGTAAATCGTCTTCTTGTATATCGGCTCTGTATTTAATAAAGCAACCCTTGGTACCATAAATTTTATAAGCAGGTAATTGTTGCATATACACCATGCCACTAGTTAATAAAATTCTGTGAGTAGGGTAGTAAAGTAATAAAGTAAAATAATCATCTACCTTACCTACTTTTCTTGTGGTTCTTATATCTGCAAAAACAGAACTTGGCATACCACTTAATAGTAAGGCTTGGTCAATTAAGTGAGGGCCTAAATCATATAATACACCCGAGCCTGGGGTATTGGTTTCCTTATGCACTTTAGGGCTTAAGGTGGTTCTATATCTTTCAAAAGATATTTGTATGTCTAAAAATGCTCCAATTTTATCTTCAGTAATTATTTTTTGAAGCGTTAAAAAATCGGCGTCGTATCTTCTGTTATGGTATACCGCTAATTTTAAATTTAATTTTTGCGCTAAGGCATCTAATTCTTCTGCTTCTTCAACTGTTACCGTAAATGCTTTTTCAGTAACTACATGCTTGCCTGCTAATAAGGCGAGCTTGGTATATTCGTAATGTGTATCATTAGGGGTATTCACTACCACTAAATGAATGGTTGGGTCGTTTAAAATTTCTTCATAACTACTAAAGGACTTTGCATTTGGGTAAATGGCTTGAATATTTTTTTGTGACCTTTCCCAACAACCTACTAAATTGAAATGAGGATTAGTATCAATAAAAGGAGCATGGAATAATTTTCCACTCATGCCAAAAGAAACTAGTGCTGTGTTAATCATGTATTAAAGATAATATTTTTGCGAGGTATTAAAAACAAAATCCCTCCCGAAAATTCGGGAGGGATTTAAAAATCATTAGAGTGCAATTTAGTAGGCTTTTAATTTATTAATAAAGCCTACTAAATGCTACCCGGCAACTTGTTTTCTTATGATATTAAGTGCACCACCTGCTTTAAACCACTCAATTTGTTGTTGGTTATAAGTATGGTTGGCTTCAATAGTATCCACGGTGCCGTCTTTATGCGTTAATACCAAGCTAAGAGGTTTGCCTGCAGTAAACTGCGTTAATCCATTTACATCAATGGTATCGTCTTCTAAAATTTTATCATAGTCGGCTTTGTTCGCAAATGTTAATGCCAACATACCTTGCTTTTTCAAGTTGGTTTCATGAATACGCGCAAATGATTTAGTCAATACCACTCTAACACCTAAATGTCTAGGCTCCATAGCTGCGTGTTCACGAGAACTTCCTTCTCCGTAGTTTTCATCACCCACTACAATGGTTCCTACACCTGCTGCTTTGTAAGCTCTTTGTGTATTTGGAACAGTATCGTAATTGCCGTTGATTTGACTTTTAACGTTGTCTGTTTTTTCATTGAAGAAATTCACAGCACCTATTAATAAGTTATTAGAAATATTATCTAAGTGGCCACGGAATTTTAACCAAGGACCTGCCATAGAAATATGGTCGGTAGTACATTTACCTTTGGCCTTAATTAATAATTTCAACGATTTTAAATCCGTGCCTTCCCATGCTGCAAAAGGGTCTAATAATTGTAAACGCTTTGAACTAGGATATACCGCAATAGTTACTTTAGAACCATCTTCTGCTGGGGCTTGGTAGCCTGCATCTTCTACAGCAAAACCTTTCACTGGTAATTCATCACCAGTTGGAGCGTCTAATTTTACTTGTTCGCCTTTATTATTAGTAAGTGTATCTGTTAATGGATTAAAATTTAAATCACCTGCAATGGCAAGTGCCGTAATTAATTCTGGAGAACCTACGAAGGCAAAAGTATTCGGGTTACCATCGGCACGCTTTGCAAAGTTTCTATTGAAAGAATGTACAATGGTATTTTTTTCTTTTTTCTCTGCACCCACACGCTCCCACATTCCAATACAAGGTCCGCATGCATTCGCAAATACTTTGGCACCAATTTGATTAAACACTTCTAAGAAACCATCTCTTTCAATAGTATATCTTACTTGCTCAGAACCTGGTGTAATTAAATATTCAGACTGCATGGTTAAACCCTTTGCTGAAACTTGTTTGGCTAAACTTACCGCACGGCTAATATCTTCATAAGAAGAGTTCGTACAGCTTCCAATTAAACCCACTTCAATTTTGGTTGGCCATCCGTTGGCTGCAGCTGCTTCTTTCATTTTAGAAATAGGCGTTGCTAAATCTGGAGTGAAAGGTCCGTTTAAATGCGGCTCCAATGTATTTAAATCAATTTCAATTACTTGATCAAAGTATTTTTCAGGGCTTGCATATACTTCAGGGTCTGCAGTTAAATGCGCAGCTACTGTATCGGCTAAGCTAGCAACATCGGCACGGCCTGTAGATTGTAAATAACGGCTCATGCTTGCATCATATCCAAATGTAGAAGTAGTAGCACCAATCTCAGCACCCATATTACAAATGGTACCTTTACCAGTACAACTCATATTGGTTGCACCTTCTCCAAAATATTCTACAATTGCACCGGTTCCACCTTTTACAGTTAAGATACCAGCCACCTTTAAGATCACATCCTTAGGCGCTGTCCATCCGTTTAATTTTCCTGTTAATTTAATACCTATTAATTTAGGCCATTTTAATTCCCATGGTAATCCTGCCATTACATCACAAGCATCTGCTCCACCTACACCAATAGCAATCATACCTAATCCACCTGCATTCACAGTGTGAGAATCGGTACCTATCATTAAACCACCTGGAAAGGCATAGTTTTCTAAAACTACTTGGTGAATAATACCCGCACCTGGTTTCCAGAATCCTAAACCATATTTATTAGATACAGAGGCTAAAAAATCATATACTTCTTTACTATCTGTAGTGGCCACTTGTAAATCTTGTTTGGCTTCTACTTTTGCAGAAATTAAATGGTCGCAATGCACCGTACTTGGTACCGCTACTTTAGGACGACCTGCTTGCATAAATTGCAATAAGGCCATTTGCGCAGTGGCGTCTTGCATGGCCACACGGTCTGGAGCAAAATCAACATAAGAACCACCTCTTTCAAAGCTTTCTAATTTTTGATCGCTATGTAAATGAGAGAATAAGATTTTCTCAGATAAGCTTAGGGGGCGTCCTAATAATTTACGAGCCACTTCCACTTTTGCTGGCATTGCAGCATACAAATTTTTGATCATTTCAATATCAAAAGCCATGGTACTTAGTTTTGTTGTTAAAATTGGGGCAAAGGTAAGCCAAATTTGATCCCGGTTGAAGCAAAAAATGCACTTTATGTCCACTTTTTTTTATAGATTGCAGTAGGTTTAAACGCCTTTTCTATGCAAAAAATGAAGGATTTTTTTGAATTACATGCTTTTGGGGTTTGCACCGCCATCGGTGAGCGTTTGGGCATTGCTACCAGCAAAATAAGAATGTGGTTTATCTATATTTCATTTCTTACTTTCGGCTCTCCAGTAATTGTATATATGGTGCTAGCATTTTGGAGAAGTATCCGCAGGTATATTTTATTAGGGAAAAGAAACCCTATGAAATATTTTTAGCATTATTAGTGGTAAGCACTAAATAACTGCTCTTCTAAGTCTTACTAATTTTTCTAATAAAGGAGCCAATTTATCTAAAGGCAACATGTTTGCTCCATCACTTTTTGCCTGCGCTGGATTAGGATGTGTTTCAATAAATAATCCATGAGCACCAGTGGCAATAGCTGCTTTAGCAATAGTTTCAATTAATTGAGGATTACCTCCAGTGATACCACTTGTTTGATTAGGTTGTTGTAATGAATGCGTACAATCCATAATAACAGGCACGCCGTTTTCTGCCATGGCAGGAATATTTCTATAATCTACTACTAAGTCTTGATAACCGAATGTATTGCCTCGTTCTGTTAGCATTACTTTATCATTGCCTGCTAATCTAATTTTATCTACTGCAAATTTCATGGAAGCCCCACTTAAAAATTGTCCTTTTTTAACGTTCACAATTTTTCCTGTTGCGGCAGCTGCTAGTAGTAAGTCGGTTTGACGACATAAAAAAGCGGGTATTTGTAAAATATCAATATACTTTGCTGCAATAGCGGCTTCATCATGTGCATGAATGTCGGAAGTAGTAGGTACTTTGAAAGTAGCGCCTACTTTTTTAATAAGTTCCATTCCTGTATCGTCTCCAATTCCAGTAAATGAATTAGCACTTGTTCTGTTTGCTTTTCTATAGCTTGCTTTAAATACATAAGCAATACCTAAGTTCTTACATAGGGTAGAAACCTTCTCTCCAATTTCCATTACCAATTCTTCGTTCTCTACTACGCATGGCCCAGCTATTAAAAAAAATTGGTCTGCATCGTAGCTTTGGCCTTTAAATAAATCTTGTAAAAATGGAGCGCTCATTTGATACTGTTTTGAGCTAGCAAAGCTAGCGTTTTTAAAATCTTAAACCAAGGCCAATACCTAGTCCTCTTAAGCCCCACCAAGGGCCTTCCATATCCACCATTGCTTTATTGGCATTTACTGTGGACTTTAGTTTAAAAGGGTCGGCCTTTGTATTGTCTAATACTTGTTTCAAAGCATCTTGGGCTGGTCTTGGAAATGCAACTGGAGGACTAAATTCAAGTTTCCCAGTGGAGGTTCCGTAGTGGCCTCCCATAAAGGAGATGTCTAATACTAGTTTAGTTAATAATTGAAATTGCATACCTACATGGGCGCCATAGCTCTGTGTTCTCACTGTGCCATCTAAAGTGGCAACTGCTGTAATGGGTTTAACAATTTCAGCAGGAAAAATTTTATCGGGAGTATAGGTATAAGAGGCTGGAACCGATAAGTCATAATTACCATAACGAATATAAGGCCCAATATAAAAACCAGACATTTTTGATAAGCCTAAATAAAAACGGCCTTCGAAAGTAATGGTGGTATTGCCAATTTTAAAATTATCAAAGTCGATAGCGGGGTTATCAATAAATTTTTTCGCAATAGATTTTAAAGGCAGTTTAGAAAGCGGCATGCTTTTATAATTCACAGACAAAGAAATAAAGTGGTTAATACTTTTCTCGTAAGTGATATTATAGTTATTGATAGCGTCAGCCGATAAATTTGTTTTTAATATATTATCACCCCCTATTAAACTTTGTGAAGATGCATTGAATGCGATGACTATGAAAAACAGTAGAAATATTTTTTTCATATTATTTATTTTATAGCACTAAGATCGGCTACTGTTTTGTTGTCAAGTATGGCCAAAGTGTTATCTCTTACAGCGGCCATGACTTTATTAATGCCACATTTTTTTTCATTGCAGTCGGCACACTTTTCGTAAAAATTTAAACTTACGCAAGGAAGTAGTGCAATAGGGCCTTCAATAATTCTGAAAATAGAAGATAATTTTATTTTTTCTGGAGCTTGGGCAAAAAAGTAGCCACCATGTTTCCCTTTTTTACTTTCTAAAAAACCTGCTTTTCTCAATTCAAGTAAAATGTTTTCTAGAAATTTAATGGGTATATTTTTTTGACTGGCAATTTCAGCTATCAAAATAGGGTCGTCGCTGTGCTTCTCTACCATATAGGAGAGGGCTTGTAATGCGTATTGAGTTTTTTTAGATAGCATAAGCTTTTAATCAAAGACCTAGCACGTCTTTCATGGTAAAGATACCTATTTTTTGATTGGCAAATTCCGCAGCTAATAAAGCGCCACTGGCAAAGCCCTTGCGGGTATGGGCCGTATGGGTAATTTCAATACTATCTATAGCTGAATCATAACTTATGGTATGTGTTCCAGGGGCTGGGTCAATTCTTTCAGAACGAATAATTAAGTCGCTTGCCTCCCTGCTTGCCTCGTTTATCCATTTCTTTTTTCTGCCTATTTGTGCAAGTATTTGTTCGGCTAAACTTATGGCGGTTCCACTTGGTGCATCCTTTTTTTCTGTATGATGGGTTTCGGTCATAGATACATCATAGTTTTCATAAGGCTCCATTAAAGCGGCCACTTGCTTATTTATTTCAAAAAATAAATTCACACCAATACTGAAATTACTTGCATATAGTAAACAGCCTTTTTCTTCTTCACAAAGCTTTTTGGCTTTTTCAAAATGGTCTAACCAACCAGTAGAACCACTTACTACAGGTACAGCCCACTGAATACATTTACTTATATTTTCAAAAGCAGTATGGGGTCCAGTGAATTCAATAGCAACATCGGCCTTTTGTATATTTTCTTTGATGAAATCTGATGTATTATTCGCATCTATCTTGAGTACAATTTCATGTCCTTTGCTTAAAGCAATTTCTTCAATGGCTTTTCCCATCTTACCATAACCTATTAATGCAATTTTCATAATCCTGTGATTAAATTATTTTGAATGGGTATTTTTTAAATGAAATTGTAAGGACAATCCTGTTTGTTGTTGTTGAGGTTGTACATAAGGCACCATTCTAAAAGACAAATTATCACTTACATCAAATTCTTTTAACTGACCTGATACTGTAGCGTCCACTACATTCACACCCCAGGCTAGAATAAAGTACATGATTGAGTAGTCTCTATCTCTTCTAAATATATTACGGTAACTCTGTAATGAACCAATACTTAAGTTTTGCAATTTTGAATCAATTTTGGATAGGTCGCTATTATCGCCTTTCTCTGCTTTAAACTTTGCTTCATAGGCAAACTTTGTTTTCAAGTACATATCATTGTTGTACACATAAGTGGAAGCAGGTATAGCAAGCACTCCATACACTAAAGGTACTTTCCAATATTGTTTATTGTAAATCTGACCCCAGCCTGGTAAAATGGCCGACCTTCTAGTGGCTCTTCTGGGTATATGATGTTGAAGGGTATCGGCTTTTTTAATATAGGCGCTGTCTTGGCTATTTGCAGAGGGCTGCATCATTAGCAGCAGAAGTAAAGTGTATAGTAGCCGCATCCTAAATAAATTCCTTTTTAAAAAATACAACTAGCTAATGCTTAATTGCATTGCCTCTAATATTTTATTTAAACCATTAAGATCTGAGTATTCAATAGTAATTTTTCCGCTACCATTTTTTTGGTGTTGCAAAATAACCTTGGTAGATAAATGACTGGTTAATTTATCTTCTAATTTTTTGTACACAGGAGATAACTGGTTTTTTGCAGTAGCCACAGAAGGGGTAAAGGCCTTACCCGCTAAATTCATTTTACGAATTAGCTCTTCTGTTTGTTTTACGGTTAAACCCTTTTCAGTTATTTCTTTAAATAAGAATAATTGTTTCTCTATTTCTTTACCTAATAATAATTTCGCTAAGCTTACACTTAAACTACCATTACGAAGTGCTGCTTGCAAGCTAGGAGGAAGTTCTAGTAATCTTATATAATTAGAAATGGTAGACCTGTCCACGCCCATTCTCTCGGCTACCTTTTCTTGTGTATAGCTTAATTCTTCCATCATGCGCTGATAACTTAATGCAATTTCAATTTCATTAAGATCAACTCTTTGTAAATTTTCAAGTAAGGCAAGTTCTAATAACTCTTTATCATTGCCAGTTCTTACATAAGCAGGTAAATCGCTTAGGCCTGCTAATTTGGCGGCACGAAAACGACGCTCACCTGCAATTAATTGATATTTGCCATTGGCTAATTGCGCAACTGTAATAGGTTGTATTAAATCATGCATTTGAATAGAATTGGCTAATTCTTTCAATGCTTTTTCATCAAAATCTTTTCTTGGATTCTTTGGATTGACAACAATCTCACTTAAGGCTACACGATTACTAGCTACTGCCTTTTCTATTACCGCTGGTTGTACTCTACCTGCTGGGTTTTTATAATCCGCGTCTATGTTTTGCAATAGAGAGCGAAGTCCTTTTCCAATGAGGTCTTTGTTAGGTGTGCTCTTGCTCATAATTAATCTATTATACGCTCGGCATTACTCATATTCGTCATGCCATTTTTTTGTAAAATTTCTTTAGCGAGGTTTAAGTAGTTTACCGTGCCCTTGCTATCTGCATCATATAAAATAACAGGTTTGCCCACACTTGGCGCTTCACTTAATCGCGTGTTTCTATGAATAATGGTAGAGAATACCATTTCATCAAAATGCTTTCTTACCTCACTTACCACTTGATTACTTAAACGAAGTCTTCCATCATACATAGTCATTAAAATACCTTCAATTTGTAATTCAGGGTTTAATCGGCTTTGAACAATTTTAATGGTGTTCAATAATTTGCCTAAACCTTCTAATGCAAAAAACTCACATTGTACTGGAACAATAACGCTGTCTGCTGCAACCAATGCATTTACTGTAATTAAACCTAAAGAAGGTAGACAATCAATTATAATAAAATCGTATTGATCGGATATAGCGGCAATTAATTCTTTTAATACATTCTCTCTATTAGGGAGGTTCACTAACTCAATTTCTGCACCTACTAAATCTATATGAGAGGGGATTACATCTAAATGAGGAATTTCCGATTTTAATATAATGTCGGCCAGGGGTGTTTGGTTAATCATACCATCGTATAAACTGGTGGTAATATTATGCAAATCAAATCCAACACCTGTAGTACTATTTGCTTGAGGATCGGCATCAATTAATAGGGTTCTGTATTCCAGTACGGCCAAACTTGCCGCAATATTTATGGCGGAAGTGGTTTTACCCACGCCCCCTTTTTGATTCGCTATTCCTATTATTCTAGCCATAAACTGGATATCCTTAATTTCTGCCAAAAATAAGGCATAAATGCTAACAATTTGGCCTTAATTTTGTGCTTTAAATTATATTATGCGCAACCCCTTGTTTCTAGTCATTTTCATGGCTGTATTGATTCTCATTGACTTTTACATCTACCATGTATTAAGAATCTTGACACAGGGGGCGTCCAATGGTACGAGGACCTCGGTGGGCCTAATTTACTGGGCTATGTGTATACTAAGCATTGGTTCCTTCTTGCTATTTCCTTATATCACGAACCCTTATTTTAAGCAGTACATTTTCTCTATTGGTATTGGCTGGGTCTTGACCCAGGTTTTTATGGTTTTGTTTTTCTTAGTGGATGATTTAAGAAGAGGGGCTTTTTGGACCATGGGCCAGGCGGCCTCTATGGCGGGTGCAAAATTCATGAATACAGAGAAAGGTATTCCAAGGTCTACTTTTTTAAGTTGGTTAGGAGTAGGCTTGTCTTCTACATTATTTTTTTCGCTTTTGTATGGGTTTGGAAATAAGTATAATTATAAACTCATTAAAAAGAAACTGGCTTTGAAAGGGTTGCCGCTTGCCTTCAAAGGTTTTAAAATAATTCATATTAGCGATATACATAGTGGAAGTTTAAAAGACAAAGCCGCAGTATTAAAAGGCATTGAATTAATTGAAAAGCAAAATGCAGATATTGTTTTATTTACAGGGGACTTAGTCAATGACCGTGCCACAGAAATGCATGATTGGATGGATGTATTTGGAAAAATTAAAGCCCCGCATGGCGTGTATAGTACATTAGGTAATCATGATTATGGAGATTATGTAAAATGGGATACGGCAGAAGAGAAAAAGCAAAACTTAGAAGCGCTAAAACAAGTGCATGATAATTTAGGATGGCGTTTACTTATGAATGAAAATATAAGTATTGAAAAAAATGAAGAAAAAATTAAAATAGTAGGCATTGAAAATTGGGGTGCCAAAGCGCGTTTTCCTAAGTATGGCAAAATGGAT
>JBEGKS010000012.1:0-21034 GCA_041183945.1 Bacteroidota bacterium
AGGCCATATTCATAATTTCAGACACTTCATGGATTTTCCCGATGTGCTCGTAGAAAAACAAGAAAGACCTAAGCCCTTCCCACATCCCGCTTTTAGAAATAAAACGCAAGTCTCTGAAGTGATATTGAAAAAAGATGTGATGCTGCATTTTCCTTACCATAGTTTCGATCCGGTCATTGATATGTTAAGAGAGGCAGCCATGGATGATAATGTTATTTCTATAAAAATAACCGCTTACCGTTTAGCCAGTAATTCAAAAGTGATTAATGCACTTATTAATGCGGCTAGAAACGGAAAAGAAGTAACTGTGTTTTTAGAATTAAAAGCAAGATTTGATGAGGAAGCGAATTTAGAATGGAAAACCATGATGGAGGAAGAAGGCGTTAAGGTACTAGTGGGCATTCCGAATATAAAAGTGCATGCTAAAATTTGTGTGATTCAAAAAAGAATTAATAATAAAATTCAACAATACGGGTTTATTAGTACAGGTAATTTAAATGAAAAAACGGCAAGGGTTTATGCCGATCATTGTTTATTAACTGCCAATAAAGACTTATTAATGGAGGTGAATAAAGTATTTACTTATTTAATGAATTGGCAATTAGGTGGTAAGCCCATTCAAAAAAGTAAACATTTATTAATATCTCCTATTAGTATGCGTACTAGTATTATTCATTTAATTAATGAGGAGATAAAATTTGCCAAACAAGGCCATGCAGCTGAAATAACCGTTAAACTGAATTCATTAAGCGACCATATTTTATTAGATCATTTGTATAAGGCCGTTAAAACAGGCGTAAAAGTAAACTTAATTATTAGAGGTATACTTACTGTAAAAGAAGGTGTGGAAAAATCAAAAAATCCTATAAACGCTATTAGTATTGTGGATCAGTATTTAGAGCATGCGCGTGTAATGATATTCCACAACAAGGGAAAAGAAAAAGTATATATCTCTAGTGCCGATTGGATGGTAAGAAATTTAGACCACCGCATTGAAGTGGCTGTTCCTATTTTGGATCTTAAAATTAAAAAAGAATTAATTGACATAATTAATATTCAATTAAAGGATAATCAAAAAGCTAGAATTTTAGATGCAGATTTAAACAATAATTATGTACCTTCCCTTCGAACAAAAAAGGTGAGATCTCAGGTAGAAACTTACCATTACTTAATAGGAAAAAAATAGAATCAAATTGATACTCGCAGCTATAGATATTGGAAGTAACGCAGCTAGGTTACTTATTTGTGAAGTTATTAAAAAAGGAAAAGAGGTCACTTTTAATAAATTAAACCTTTTACGAATTCCAGTAAGACTAGGTTTTGATGTATTTGAAAAAGGAAGTATTGGCGGACAGAAAAAAAGAATGCTTATCAATACCATTAAATCTTTCAATAATTTAATGAAGGTGTACGAGGTAGAACATTATATGGCCTGTGCTACAAGTGCTATGCGCGATGCCGAAAATGCCAAAGAAATTATCAAAGAAATAAAAGCAGAAACCAGTATTGAAATTGAAGTGATCACGGGTGAGTTAGAAGCAGAAATTATTTACGAAAACCATATTGCCGAATTTCTAGATAATAATAAAAGCTATTTATACGTGGATGTAGGGGGCGGTAGTACCGAACTTACTTTATACCATAAAGGAAAAATTATAGTACAAAAGTCGTTTAATATTGGGACCGTTCGTTTACTCACTAATAAAGTAAAGGACAGTACTTGGGAGGAAATGAAAGAAGTATTGAAGGACTTATCTAAAAAATACGAGAATATCATAGGCATTGGCTCGGGTGGTAATATTAATAAGGTGTATGCCATTAAAGGTGCCAAGGCAAGTAAATCCCTTAGTTATGATGAAATAAAGGACTTGTATAAAGAAATGGAGCCATTAACGGTAGAAGAAAGAATGCAGCAATATATTATTAAAGAAGACCGTGCGGAGGTAATTGTGCCCGCCTTGAAAATTTATAACGCCATTTGTAAATGGGGCAATATTGAAGAAATGTTTGTACCTAAGATAGGTTTGGCCGATGGGCTCATTCATCATTTATATGATATGGTGGAAGATTAATTTTAGTATATTTAGTTAACCTAAATATACATTCCATGAAAAAGTACTTTTTTCTATTAGCGTTTATTCCCGTTTTAGCCTTTGCACAAACTATCGACTCTACTTGGGTAGTGAACAACTACACCAAAACGGAATTAATGGTTCCTATGCGTGATGGTACTAAATTATTTACCACTATTTATGCGCCAAAGGATAACACCGAAAAACATCCCATTTTATTAGAGAGAACCCCCTATTCTTGCAGGCCCTATGGCGCCAATATATATGCAAGCTATTGGAACTCTCCTAGAAAATATTTCTTAAAAGAAAACTATATTCTTATTATTCAAGATGTACGCGGTCGTTGGATGAGTGAAGGAGTTTTTGAAGATGTTCGACCTTATATCCCTAATAACAAATCAGGAAAAGTAGATGAAGCCACTGATACATACGATGCCATTGACTGGATGGTTAAAAATGTAAACAACAATAATGGCAATGTGGGTGTGTTTGGAATATCTTATCCAGGCTTCTATGCAACATTAGCAACACTTAGTAACCATCCTGCATTAAAAGCAGTAAGCCCGCAAGCGCCCGTTACGGAATGGTTTATTGGAGATGACTTTCACCATAATGGGGCCTTTATGTTAGCCGATGGTTTTGCTTTTTATTCAGGATTTGGAAAACCAAGACCTAAACCAACCACTGTTGGACCCATAGGATATAATTTCACCAACCCCGACAACTTCGATTTTTATTTACAAACAGGGGCTATTACCAATTTTACAAAAATAATGGGCGATAGTATTAAATTTTGGAATGATTTAATGGCTCATCCTAATTATGATGAATTTTGGCAAGTAAGAAATACTAGAAAACATGTTGAGGATATTAACCCCAATATTGCCACTTTAATTGTGGGTGGTTTATATGATGCAGAAGATTGTTTTGGTGCATGGAATTTATATAAAGCCATTGAAAGCAAAGCAAAAAATAATAATAAACTAGTAATGGGTCCTTGGTACCATGGGCAATGGGCAAGCAATGATGGCACACATTTAGGGAATGTACAATTTGGATCAAATACCAGTGAGTGGTATGGTAAAAATATTGAACTTCCTTTCTTTAATTATTATTTAAAAAATAAAGGAAGCATTGATCAAATTAAAGAAGCCAATATCTTTTTCTCAGGTTCTAATGAATGGAGACAATTACCCACTTGGCCAGTGGCTGATATGAAAATGCAATCTTATTTATTAAGTGACCACGGCAATTTAAAAGCAGGGAATAAAGCAACAACAGTTTCAGGATATGAAGAATATATAAGTGATCCTGCTAAACCCGTTCCTTATATCTCTGATAACTATATGATGAAAAGCAAGCCTGCAAGACATTATAGAGAATACATGGATGATGATCAAAAGTTTACTTCAAGAAGAACCGATGTACTAGTGTATAAAACACCTGTATTAACCGAAGACCTAACATTAGGTGGCCCTGTAGTGGCCGACTTAATGGTGGCCATGTCTGGAACCGATGCCGATTTTGTAGTAAAATTAATTGATGTATACCCAGATAATTTTGAATACGAAACCAATAAGAAGGACTACTTAATGAGTGGCTACCAACAACTGGTAAGAGGGGAAATTATGAGAGGCAAGTATAGAAATAGTTTTGAAAAGCCAGAAGCCTTTGTGCCTAATAAACCAACCGCGGTTAAGTTTACCCTACCCGATATTGCACATACTTTCAAAAAAGGTCACCGCATGATGATTCAAATTCAAAGTAGCTGGTTTCCTTTGGTGGATAGAAACCCACAACAATTCATGAATATTTACGAAGCAAAAGATAGCGACTTTAAAAAAGCAACTATTCGTATTTATCACGACGCTTCTGTGATTCAGTTGCCGGTTTTAAAGAATTAAATCTCTTCACAAAAAAAGCCTTCTTCTATAATAGAGGACGGCGTGTGTATTTTCAATGTTTAAAATAGATAAAATATAAATTTTATTTTACTGCGATTTATAAACTGTTTTTAATTGAGTATAATTTTTTTAAGATCGGCTGTAAGGTTTTCAAATTCATCAGTAGCATTATTACAAAGAATAATAAGTGTGGCTCTATTTTCTAGAAAGCGTATAATAATAGTTTTGTAGCCCGGGTTGTCTCCATTATGCCACACAATATTTTCTTGGGGTCTTAACTCCCATCCAAAACCATAATTAGATACTTTACCTGTACTTAATTGCATAGGTTTGTAAGCTTCAGCTAAAGTGCTAGCTTGAATTAACTTATTGGTGTATAAAGCCTGATCCCATTTTAATAAATCTTCTACAGTGGAGCTAATTCTACCAGGACCTTTTCTATTGCCTAACCAAATTGTATAATTAGAAGAAGGAAAAGAGTCAGCTCTTATATAAGCATTTCTTTCTGGTACAAATACATGGCCTAAAGCAAAATTAGCAATAGCTGCTTTCTCTTCCAAGGTTCTAATACCTGTGCTTTTCATTTTAAGTTTATGAAAAATTTCTGTGTTACAAAATTCAATAAAATCTCTACCACTTATTTTCTCCGTAATACTAGCTAGTATAACAAAGCCCGTATTGCTATATAAATATTGAGATCCTGGTTCAAATAATTTAGGCGGCGCATACTTATTTAAATAAGCAATTATATCATTGTTGTTAGCTACTTTAGACTTATCCCAGTGCTCATCCATAATGGCTTGGTAATCGGGAAGGCCACTGGTATGGGTGAGTAATTGTCTAATGGTAATATTCTTATAAGGAATGTCTATGTATTTCTCTACTAAATCATCATACTGCAATAAACCTTTTTCATGCAGCATCATAATAGTCATAGCAGTAAACTGCTTACTTACAGAAGCCAGTTCAAATATAGTGGAGCTTTGCAGAGGGGTTTGATTTACATATTCAATAAAGCCATTGGCCTTTTCATATTTTATTTTTCCTTTTTGGGCAATGAGCACTACCCCACTAAATTTATTTTTTGCAACTAAACTACTAATAGTGGCATCCACTTTAGCATAATCTATTTTTTGACCCCATGCAGTAAACTGCAACAGGAATATGAACAAGAAAGAACTGCAAAATAGTTGGAGCGTTTTTTTCATACAATAGCTATAATAATTATAAATAAACTAGTTTCTTAATTACTAACAAATTAAGATTTTTCATTCAAAATACGCCCAATTATAGGTAATTTTAAAAATGACAATTACCTTGTTTCTTATATTATTACTTATTGGCGCCATTGTAGGCTACTATTCAGGTTTAATTGGCACAGGAGGTAATATTATTCTTATTCCTGTATTTGATATTCTATTTCATTATTTAAAAATTCCAGAAACAGAAGTTGTAAAATTTATAATAGCGCACTCATTTTTTATTACCGCCTTCACAGGACTAAGTGTTAGTTACAAACAATTCAAAGCAAAAAATTTGCATGTAAAAGAAGTGCTCTTTATAAGTGTAGCTGGAATGATTACCGCTTTTTTCATGACTGAATTTATTAAAAATGGCAATTGGTATCATAAATCCGATTTTGACTTGGTGTTTTTTACCTTACTATTAATACTAGCTATAAGAATGTTGTTTTTTAAACAACCTCCCCCTCCTATCAATGACAATCATTTAAACAAACCTTATTTCCCCATTATTGGTATAGTGGCAGGCCTTATTTCTTCTTTGTCTGGACTAGGTGGCGGTATTATTGTGATTCCTATTTTAACCGATATCTTAAAAACTCCTTTGAAAAAAGCAAGCTCTATTTCTATTTGCGTGGTTGCTATGTTAGCACTACCTATAAGCGCAAGTTATTTAAGTATTGATGCGAGGTCGGCTATGCAGCATGTCTTACCAGCACAACTGGGTTATATTTCAATGTTTATTGCAGCGCCTGTATTAATAGGTGTATTCTCTACTACTGGATGGGGTGTACGCACTGCACAAAAAACCGATCCCAATAAATTAAGACTTATACTAGGTATTGTAGTCATTATTCTTTGCGTCAAAATGGTGTATGGGTTTATTAAACCTTAAGCGTTTAATTTCAGCAGTCTAAAAAAATCGTTTTCATTAAATTCTATCACCTCACCTGGTTGCATGGAACCAATATGAATATCTTCAATACTTGTTCTAATAAGTCGAATGCATTTATGATTTACAGCAGCCACCATTTTACGCACTTGATGAAACCTACCTTCTGTTAAAGTTATTTCCAACCAAGAATTTTCTGCATTTTTATGCAAGGGCTTTTCTACCTCAGCTAAATTAAGGGGGCTTTCAATTTTTTTAACTAGGCATGGAGTGGTTCTAAAACTTTGCCCATGAGTGGCGCTTATCTCAATACCCCCAGCTAATTTTTCTATGGTAGCGGGTGCAACCGTATTTTTTACTTGCACTAAATAAGTTCTATTATGAGGCACAGCACCTTGAAATAAAAGCTTGGTAATTTTTTTATTGGTGGTAAGTAATAATAAGCCTTCTGAATTTTGGTCAAGCCTGCCTATGGCATGGGTGCCTTCTGGAAATGTAAAGTCTAATTGATGCAATAAATTAACCTCATGCGTACTTACAAATTGAGAGACCATATTTACGGGCTTGTACACAATAAAATATCGATGAGCTTGCATAGCAGCAAATTACTTAATATTGCATATGCAACAAGCCTCCAACGATCCTTTACATGGAAAAACCCTAGAATATATAGTCACTGAGCTAGTGAAGTATTTTGGCTGGGAGGACCTTGGTCAGCATATCCCCATAAATTGCTTTAATAGCAACCCCAGTATTCAATCTAGCTTAAAATTTTTGCGTAAAACGCCTTGGGCACGCAGCAAGGTAGAGCAATTGTATATTAGAACACTTCGCCCAGGTTCATAAATATTCCTTTTGATCCGCCTTGACCAATGCCGTAATCAATGGCAACATTGGTATTGGAATGTTTACTTAATTTAATACGTATGCCTGCACCATAACCAGCTAATATGCTTTGTAAAGGTTTACCCTGACGCTCTGAAACAGATTGCATATTCGCAAAAAGAACGCCTCCTAAAAATCCGTTCTCGGTAATTCCAAAACGGTATTCCGATTCTGCAAATACAAATTTATCTCCTCTAAACCTTCCTTGTATATACCCCCTTCCCGTATTGGTATAAGTATCTGAAGCAGTACTAGGTAAATCTAAATAAGGTTGTTTTCCCTTAATAGTGAAAACATTGTAAGACCAAAATGCTAAAATATTTTTACTAGTTGCAGGAAAAGGAATATACTTTCTATAGTCCAATAAAATAGACTGCCAATTTTGATCACTTCCTAAAACTTTAAGATTATTTCTATACACTAAATTAAAATAGCTACTATTAGGGGCAGGATTAGAAACTTGTTTTCTAGTGTCGTATAATAAATTAAGTAGTAAACCAATGGAGGTAGATTGTTTCGTTATGCCATATTCAGTAAAGCCTACCAAGGGTTTATTCATAGTGGTAGTATCTGTTATATTCCAACGGTAGTCTATGTTTAAACCGGGTCCAAAATAAAAATTCGGGGCAATTTTTTTAACAATAGATTGATGCATTTTAATATAAGAATAATCTAAGTTGTCAAATAATTTTAAATCGCTGTTACTACCTAGTCCAAAATCCTTTTGTGGAAATTTTAAATAAGCCCAATTGGTATTAATATTATAATTGTTATTTTTTAACCAAATATTAGAAACCATTTGAGCAATCACCTGCTTATTTTGTGTATACTTTAATTCAGAAGATACAAAGGAATGGTTATCGGTAGCTTTTTTTACAGGTAAAATAAAGTTTGCATTAATAGAACTTGCAAAGCCAGTAGCTAAACTATATTCCACACCAGGAATAAATGTAAATAAAGTTTTATTTTGTTTTTCATCTTGACTGCGTATTTTATTTACTTTCAAAACGCGGTATAATCCATCTACAAAGTCTACCATGGAATCTAAGCCTGGTTGCTTATATAATGCTAAAGTAAAAATATTTTTTTTATGGTTTGATTGATGGCCTAGGGTACTATCCTGTGCATTTAAATTTAGGGAAATAAAGAAACTAAGTAAAAAGGATAATTTAATAAGACTCCATTTCATATGCTAATAATTTGCTTGCAATGTGATTGCCTGTAATGTAATTGCTTGTAATGACGCAAAGATAACTTATTTATTGGGCTATTAGACCGCATATGTAATGGGCAATAAAATTTCTTCAAAATTCAAAATATTATTAATAGATTTATGATAGAGATTACACAAACACTTAAATCCAAAAATCATGAGTAATAATCGTAGAAATTTTATAAAAAATATAGGGGGCTCTATGGCATTATTGGCTGTAGGAAATGCCGCTAGCGCAAGTTCCAATACATCAAACGCTTCATCAAGCGCTTCTATACTAAATTCAAAAATTAAGGTAAGTGCCAACGATAAAATTAGAATTGGCTTAATAGGCTCTGGTATTATTGGACATTATGATACCGATACTGCTTTAAAAGTGCCGGGTGTGGAATTAGTAGCTGTTTGTGATTTATATAAAGGCCGTTTAGAAGGTGCTAAAGAAACCTGGGGCAATCAAATTTTTACGACACAAGACTATAGAGAATTATTAGCACGTAAAGATGTAGATGCTGTTTTAATATGTACCCCCGATCATTGGCATCAAAAAATATCTATCGATGCTATGCGCGCAGGCAAACATGTGTATTGCGAAAAACCAATGGTTCAAAAAATTGAACAAGGTTGGGGCGTCATTAATGCACAGAAAGAAACGGGCAAAGTGTTTCAAGTAGGAAGTCAAATGGCTAGTTCAGTAGGTATACTTGAAGCAAAGAGATTATTAGCAGCAGGAACCATTGGCGATTTAACCATGGTGGAATCTTTTTGCGACCGTTCCGATGCAAGAGGTGCATGGAATTATTCTATTCCAACCGACGCATCTGCTGAAACCATTGACTTTGATACTTTCTTAGGTACTGCTCCTAAAGTTCCTTTTGAAGCAAAGCGTTTTTTTAGATGGCGTAATTATGGTGCATATGGAACAGGTGCTGCTGGAGATTTAATTGTGCATTTGTTAACGGGTATACATACCGTAACGGGCGCAGTAGGTCCTGAAAAAATTATGAGTATTGCCGATTTAAAATTATGGAAAGATGGAAGAGACTCTTTTGATATTATTAATGCAGTGATGAATTATAAAACCACTGAGAAACATAATGCATTTCATGTGGTGACAAGAGTAAACTTAACCGATGGTGAAGGCAAGGGACCCTTTGGTATTAAATTAATTGGAACAGAGGGTGTGATAGAATCATTTGGCAATGGCTTAGTGGTAAAAACCTTGAAAAGACGCGCTGTACCTGGTTATGGCGGCTACGATTCTTTTGATAGTTTTTCTAATAAACAAAAAGAAGATTTTAAAAAATGGTATGCGTCTGAATATGGTAATGATACAGAGGGCGGCTATGATATTAATAAGGAAGCTAAATTTGAAGCCCCTAATAATTATGATGATAGATTAGACCACATGATTGTATTTTTCAATGCCATTAGAACGGGCAGCAAAATATATGAAGACGCTTCCTTTGGTTTAAGAGCTGCAGCACCTGCTATTGCTTGTAATTTAAGTGCGCAACAAAACAAACCTATTTTGTGGGATCCAATTGGAATGAAACTTGTTTAATAAAAAAGAAGTTTAATTGAATAACTCCAACTAAACTTCTTTTTATAAAATTCTATATAACCTATTAAAATACTTAATAGGTTATTTTTTGTCTTCTAATTCGTATCTAACAAAAGCAAACTTCTTACCATCGGGTGACCAAGAAGGAACATTGATAGTGCCTTGACCTCCAAAGAAAGGCTCTGTTAAATCTTTAATGGATTTATCTTCTAAATTCAACAATCTTAATTTTACTTGCTTACCAAAGGGATGTTTTTGTTCTTGGTCTTCTATATAAGAAATTATAGTGGCTTGTTTGCTATTAGGACTAATATGTGCAAACCAATTAGAGTAATTATCAAAAGTAACTTGTTCTGGCTTAGATCCATCCGGGTGCATTCTCCAAATTTGCATCTTACCTGTTCTAAAAGAATTGATATAAATATATTTTCCATCAGGGCTATATTCAGGACCATCATCCAAGCCTTCTGTTTCAGTTAATCTTGTTTCAGGGCCACCATCACTACTCATTGCATACACATCATAATTGCCATTACGCTCGGCACAATAGACAATAGTTTTGCCATTGGGAGAAACACCATGCCAATAAGAAGGCGTATTGGCAGTTAGTCTCATGGGGCTGCCCCCTTCACTTGCTACTTTGAAAATAAAAGAAGAACCCTCTTTAATGGAAGGCAGGCTGCTTGAAATAAATAAAGTCTTGCCATCAAAAGTATAGCCATGGTCATTATTGGCATTAACTATATCACCTGTTGGAAGTACGCCTAATTTTTCTCCCTTAATACTTACTCTTTCCAATATGCCCGATGCATTAATTAATAAAAACTTACCGTCATGCGACCAGTTGGGCGCTTCAAAATGTCTTTTTTCTTTTAGAATCATTTCAGTTTTGCCTGTTTCAAGTGTATAAATGTGTAATGAACTAATGACTGTTTTACCTTCTGGAATTTGAGCATTCAGTTGAAGAGCAAATAAGCAGAAGCATAGAAAGTTTACTATAATTTTCATGGGAGGCATTTTTGGTTTATACATTAGACCTTTGAACAAGATCATTTTAATACTAATAAATATAAGTAAATTTACATCAGTCCATTAAAAAATAGTATGAACCGAAGCGAACAATTAGAATCCCTATCCACCGACACTGTTTGGGACATCATTATAATTGGAGGAGGTGCTACAGGACTGGGGGACTAGGCACCGCTTTAGATGCAGCTACCCGAGGCTATAAAACCCTACTTTTAGAAGGACATGATTTTGCCAAGGGTACTTCTAGTAGATCTACCAAATTAGTACATGGTGGTGTTAGGTATTTAGAACAAGGCAATATTAAATTAGTTAGAGAAGCATTAAGAGAAAGAGGCTATCTATTAAAAAATGCACCTCATTTAACATCGGTGCAAACTTTTATTGTTCCCGTTTTCAGTTGGTGGGAAAAAATGTTTTATGGATTAGGATTAAAATTTTACGATTTACTTTCTGGAAAATTATCAGTAGGCGATACCCAAATACTTTCTAAAAAAGAAGCCACCTCTCACCTTCCTACTATTAACGCCGATAAATTAGCAGGAGGTATTCTGTATTATGATGGACAGTTCGATGATAGCCATTTAGCTATTGAGATAGCGGCTACTGCCATTAATAAAGGATCCACTGTACTTAACTACTGCAAGGTATTAGGCTTTATAAAAACCAATGATAAAATTACAGGGGTAGAATGTATAGATGTACTATCAGAAAAAAAATATACACTTACCACTAAGGTAGTTGTAAACGCCACAGGTGTTTTTACCAATGCCATTGTTCAAATGGACAATGAATTAGAACATGATTTAGTAAGCCCTTCCCAAGGAATTCATTTAGTTATTGATGCTAAATTTTTTCCAGGCACAGATGCCATGATGATACCTAAAACCGACGATGGCCGTGTTTTATTTGCTGTGCCTTGGCATGATAAAGTGGTTCTAGGTACTACCGATACACCTATTGAAGAAATTTCATTTGAACCAAAACCCTTAGAAGAGGAAATAGAATTTATCATTAAACATATAAATAGGTATTGTACCAGCTTAATAACAAGAGCCGATATAAATAGTGTGTATGTGGGCTTGCGACCACTTGTTAAACAAAAAACTAAGGTTAGCTCGGCACTTATTTCACGTGAACATCATTTAAGTGTGTCATCTAGCGGGCTAATAACTATTACGGGCGGCAAATGGACTACTTATAGAAAAATGGCTGCTGATGCAGTGGACAATGCAGCCTTTATAGGAAAGTTCAATAAAGTAAAGTGTATGACTGCCCATACTCCAATTGGCAATGAGCAAGAGAAAGAAAATAGGATGAATGAAATTATAAAAAATGATATTTCATTAAAAGAATTAGTACATCCAAATTATACATTTACCAAGGCAGGCATAGTGTATGCAGTAAAATATGAAATGGCCATTTGTATTGAAGATATTTTAGCTAGAAGAATGAGGCTACTTTTTTTAGATGCCAAATTAGCCATAGCAGTAGCGCCCATGGTGGCAAGCATTATAGCGCCTTATTTACAAAAAGATAAAAACTGGGAAGCTTTAGAAGTAAAAAGCTTTACTGCATTAGCAGGGCAATATATTTTATAATAAATTCAAAAGTTATGTAAATTAGTACTAGGATGAAAAACATAAAAATTGAAACCATTGACGATTATATAGCCGCTCAACCATTAGAGAAGAGGGCTAGTCTTGAAAAATTTAGAATAATAATACAGAAGGCAGCCCCCAAGGCCACAGAAGTAATTAGTTATGGCATGCCCGCTTTTAAACAAGAAGGTATTTTAGTGTATTTCGCAGCCTTTAGAAATCATTATGGCTTCTTTCCTACCGCAAGTCCTATAATCGTTTTCAAAAAAGAACTACTACCTTATAAAACATCCAAAGGGGCTATTCAATTTCCAGTAGAGAAACCCCTACCCGTTAAATTAATTCAAGCAATTGTGAAATATAGAATTGCTCAAAATAAAGAGAAAGCCGCAATTAAAACCGGTAAAAAATAAGGTTTTTGCTCATTTTCTTCGCTATTTCTTTGGAACTTCTTCATTAGTTAATACCCAATTCCTTAACAATAAGTTAAAAGCATTTAATTTGCTTAAACCTTTATTAAAGTTTGAGGTCTTATTCAAAAATAAGAAGGCTAGTAGGTAGAATTATTTCTGCTATTTGTTACCTATTATTAATGGCAATACCTTAAAACTTATCATTATGAAAAAATCAAACTTAGTTACCATTGCATTTCTGCTATTGATTGGCTTAATCATAAGTTGTTCCAAAACCGACCTTGCCTTACCATCTATCCCTTCAAATACCGGGGGAAATACGCAAACTAATAACCCCGTTGCAATGACAGTGGTAGATCCTTATGCTGCTATTAAATTAACATTCGGAACCAATATCGACCCACTGAATTTACTGAACTATGCCAACCAAGTAATTCCTAACTATATTAATAAAGACAATACCGGCAACAATGTCATCACCAATGCTAAAGCCAGTTTAGGAAGGGTACTTTTTTATGATAAAAATTTAAGCACTACCAATACCATTTCATGTAGTAGTTGCCATAAACAAAATTTTGCCTTTAGCGATACTAGTTTAATAAGTGCTGGTGTGGAAGGCGGACAAACTGTTAGACATTCCATGCGTTTAATAAATGCAAGATTTGCCAACGAAGCAAAATTCTTTTGGAATGAAAGAGCCACTTCTTTAGAACAACAAACCACCATGCCTATACAAGATCATTTAGAAATGGGTTTTAGTGGTGTGAATGGAAGAGGCAATATGGCAAGTTTAATTACTAAACTTTCAAAAATTAATTATTACAACGAGCTATTTAAATTTGTATATGGAGACACGGTTGTAACAGAAGCAAGAATGCAGGAGTCCTTAGCACAATTTGTAAGAAGTATACAATCCTTCGATGCTAAATATGATATTGGAAGGGCACAAGTTAGAAATGACAACGACCCCTTTCCTAATTTCACCGCAACAGAAAATACAGGGAAAAATTTATATATGACCCCTCCTGTTTTTAATAATAATGGAATAAGAATTGCAGGTGGCCTAGGTTGTAATAGTTGTCATAACGCCCCTGAATTTGATATCGACCCTAATTCAAGAAACAATGGCATCATAGGTATTATAGGCAGTAATGATATTGAATTGAATGATACAAGGGCCCCTTCCTTAAGAGATTTATTAAAAACTGATGGAACTATTAATAGCCGTATGATGCACAATGGTGTGTTTAATAATTTAGCTGCCGTACTTGCGCATTATAATAATATTCCTGCGAATCCAAGAAACAATAATTTAGATGGAAAATTAAGACCTAATAATAACACACAGCAATTAAATTTAACTACCGATGAAAGAGATGCTGTGATTGCCTTTATGAGAACTTTATCTGGTACATTAGTGTATAGCGATAAAAAATGGTCTACTCCTTTTATTAATTAAGAATTCTAAGGTTTTCTATAAATACCTACTTAACTTTAGCATTCAAAATTAAAATCATGCCCAATACCCAATCATACGCAGCATTAAGTGCTACCACTGCTTTAGAAGCTTATTCTTTTGATAGAAGAAACCTAGGAGAAAACGATGTTCAAGTAGAAATTTTATATTGTGGTGTTTGCCATAGCGACCTTCATCAAGCCAAGAACGAATGGGGTGGCTCTGTTTATCCCATGGTACCAGGTCATGAAATTGTTGGTAAGGTTACTGCAGTAGGAAGCGGTGTTAGCAAATTCAAAATTGGTGATTTAGCAGGTGTAGGTGTAATGGTGGATAGTTGTAGAACTTGTAAAAATTGTCAAGAGAGTTTAGAGCAATATTGTGCAGAAGGTATGACAGGTACATATAATGCTAAAGAAAGAAACGGAACAGGAATTACGATGGGTGGTTATTCAACACAAATTGTGGTGGATCAGCGTTACACATTGCACGTATCTGCTAAATTAGATTTAGCAGCAGTGGCTCCTTTATTATGTGCAGGTATTACTACTTATTCTCCTTTAGTATTTGCGGGTGTTAAAAAAGGAATGAAGGTGGCTATAGTTGGATTAGGTGGGCTAGGTCATATGGGCGTGAAGTTCGCTGTTTCTTTTGGTGCAGAAGTAACTGTTATTAGTACTTCTCCTTCAAAAGAAGCCGATGCCAAAAAATTAGGAGCTACACATTTTTTAATTAGCACCGATGCAGAGGCAATGAAAAAATACAATAGTTATTTTGATGTGATCTTAGATGCTATTTCTGCCAATCACGATTTTACCACTTATTTAAATTTATTAGCTACCAACGGAAAGTTAATGGTAGTAGGCCTTCCCATTGAGTCTCCAAAAGTGCAACCGTTTTCTTTAGTCACTAATAGAAGAAGTGTAATAGGTTCTTGTATTGGTGGCATGCAAGAGACACAAGAAATGCTTGACTACTGCGCCGAGCACAATATTGTTTCAGACATAGAAATAATACCTATACAAAGCATCAATGAAGCCTATACAAGAATGTTAAAAGGAGATGTGAAATACCGTTTTGTAATTGACTTAGCTAGTTTAAAAAGCTAATTACGAGTTTGATCAACTACTTTAATTGATTAAACTACTATTTCAGTATTAAACCGTTTTTTTAGGAGGAAGTGCGAAAGCAGCAGCCTCATGCGTAAAGTTGCCATTGTGTGCACCATCGCAGAAAGGTTTGTTTTTGCTTAAGCCGCAACGACAAAGTCCAATTACTTCTCTACCTGCTAAATCGTAAGTATTTCCACTACGATCTTCAATAGTAAAATCGCCTTCCACTTTAATTGACCCGTTATTATTAATTGTAATTTTAGTAGCCATTTTATTTAATTTAGGCTTCAAAAATAGGGCTTCTTAGCCAATCGAATTGGTTTGTTTTTGAATACCGCCTCCACCCCTAGCTGAGCCTTAAACAAATTGCTTAAAACTCAGTTTTTACAAGTAAATTTACTCCCGCCTAATTCGTAAGCTTATCCATAGTATAGCTACCCATTAGGTAATACAGCTAACATCATGAAAGGATTTCAGTTTAAAACATACGAAGCCCCAGATCAATCACCCTTTGATAAATTGTTTGAAATATTCAAGGAACTCATTGTGCATACTTCAGGCGATTTTGACGAAGCCATTAGTTGGATGCGTGAATTAGATGTGGAATATAAATTAACTGACGAAAAATATACCATTGACGATTTTATAGAGGATTTAAAAAAGAAGGGCTATATCAAACAAGAAATTAAAGATGGTGGAGGAGATGGAGAAACAAAAATAACAGCTAAAACTGAAAGGGCCATTAGGCAAACTGCACTGAATAATATTTTCGGGAATTTACAAAGTGCAGGCAAGGGCAATCATAAAACAAAAACCTTGGGCCAGGGCGATGAAAAAAATGGAGAATTCAAGGAATTTAATTTTGGCGACAATATTGAAAATATTTCTTTAACAGAGAGTATTAAAAATGCACAAATTAATCATGGCATTGATGCATTTAATTTAACAGAAAACGATTTAGTAGTAGAACAAACAGAACAAAAATCTCAAATGAGTACCGTGCTTATGATTGATATAAGTCATAGCATGATTTTATATGGAGAAGACAGAATTACACCTGCTAAAAAAGTGGCCATGGCATTAGCAGAATTAATTACCACGCGTTATCCTAAAGACACCATTGATATTCTAGTATTTGGAGACGACGCCTGGACTATTAGTATTCAAGAACTACCTTATTTAAAAGTTGGGCCCTATCATACCAATACGGTAGCGGGTTTGCAGCTGGCTATGGATATTCTAAGAAGAAAGAGAAATACCAATAAGCAAATATTTATGATTACCGACGGCAAGCCTAGTTGTATTAAAGAAGCCGATGGTAATTATTATATGAATAGCAATGGACTAGACCAATACATAGTAGAGAAATGTTATAATCAAGCGAAGATGGCTAGAAAATTACATATACCTATTACCACTTTTATGATTGCGCAGGACCCTTACTTACAAAAATTTGTGAATGCCTTTACCGAAGCGAATCAAGGAAAAGCTTTTTACACAGGCTTAAAGGGTTTAGGAGAAATGATATTTGAAGACTACGAAACCAATAGAAAAAAGAAACTTAAATAATTAGTACAACCATATTTATATGAAAATTGACAAAATAAAAACCCTTGGTGATTTAAAAAAACAAGGTTACCAAACTAAAAGTATTAAAGATGAATTAAGAGATAATCTAATTCTTAAAATAAAAGAAGGGGTGCCTGCTTTTGAAGGCATACATGGTTTTGAAGAAACTGTTATTCCTGAAATTGAGAGAGCTATTTTATCGAAGCATAATATTAATTTATTAGGCTTAAGAGGACAGGCTAAAACCAAATTAGCTCGCTTAATGATACAGTTATTAGACGAGTATATTCCTTTTGTAGCTGGCTCTGAAATTAACGATGACCCCTTGGCCCCCATTTCAAGATTCGCCAAGGATTTAATTAGTGAGAAAGGCGATGCCACTCCTATTGAATGGCTACACCGCAATGAAAGGTTCTTTGAAAAATTGGCTACCCCTGATGTTACCATTGCAGATATTATTGGAGATGTAGACCCTATAAAGGCAGCCAATTTAAAATTATCTTATGCCGATGAGCGTGTGATCCATTTTGGAATGATTCCTAGAGCCAACAGAAGTATTTTTGTCATTAATGAGCTTCCCGATTTACAAGCTAGAATACAAGTAGCCTTATTTAACATTCTACAAGAGGGCGATATACAAATTAGAGGTTTTAAACTAAGAATGAATTTAGACATTCAATTTATTTTCACCGCTAACCCTGAGGATTATACCAATAGAGGTAGTATTGTAACGCCTTTGAAAGATAGAATTGGTTCACAAATTTTAACGCATTATCCAAAAAATATTGCAGTTGCTAAAAAAATTACAGAACAAGAAGCTAGAATAAATGCAGTACAATCGGAACTTGTATATGTTCCTAATTTAGCCAAAGATATTATAGAGCAAATTAGTTTTGAAGCAAGGACTAGTGAATACATTGATGCTAAAAGTGGCGTGAGTGCAAGAATGACTATTTCTGCTATGGAAAATTTAATAAGTGCTGCAGAAAGAAGGGCTTTGAAAAATGGGCTAACTAAAACAGCAGTGCGCTTATCCGATTTTATGGGCATTATACCCGCCATTACCGGAAAAGTAGAACTAGTATACGAAGGAGAGCAAGAAGGTGCTGAAGTCATTGCTAATCTTTTAATAGAAAAGGCCATTAGCACTTTATTTAAATTTCAATTCCCAAAAATTAGTAAACTAGAAAAGCAAAATGAAAAAAATGCTTACTCTGACTTGTTAGATTGGTTTATTGCAGAAGGTGGCTTTGAATTATACGAAGACTTTGATGAGAAGCAATACAAGAAAGTATTAGATGAAGTAAAGCCATTAGATGCACTCATGAAAAAATACGCGCCTGATACTAGTAAGGAAGACGCCTACTTTATGAAAGAATTTATTTTATGGGCCTTAGTAGAAAATAAAAAATTGAATAAAGAAAAATTAACAGAAGGCTTTTCTTTTAAAGATGTATTAGGGCATTTAATTAATAAGCTGTAAAAAATAGCAGCTTATTAATTCCTTCTAATACTTGCCTTTTTCTGAATAATTTCTCCGCTTGCTGTAATACCTGTTACTGAAATGGTATAATTTGTATTAACATCTCCGGTATAAAATTCAACCTGCGCCTTGCCATTAAGGTTTGTATATAAATGTCCATTCCAATACAAGGTGGACCTATTATCATTAAAGGATGCTTTTTTAATATCCAAATTGGAATAATCTGGAGTATTAAATAGGGGTGCTAAATGATAAGAAGCAGGATTATAGACTAAACTTCCGTATTGTTCATATTGACTACTAAAATTCGATCTGCGATGGGTATTAATAAGGATTACACCATTGGATGACATGGTTCCGTAATAAGAAGCTTCTGGGCCTTTCAGCACTTCTATAAAATCAATAATATCAGGTGATATTCTAACTATCTCTGCCATTACCGGACTATTCTGAAAAGACATAACACCTACTTCATCAGGAACTACTTGCGGGCCACTTCCTCCTGCTAACATTACACCATCCACTATAAGTAAGGGCTCGTCTTTAGCACTTGCACCAAAAGAAGTAAGGGCTCCTAATGTTAAATAACCGCCTCTTAAATGTAGGCCAGGTATCATTAACAAGGCATTGCTGGCATCTGTTCGGTTAATGTTCTGAATTGCCTCTCCTGTGATTACTTGTGAAAAACTACTTACTCTTTTACTGGTATTATAAGTATTGGCCTTAATTCTCGATTTTACAAATACCGATTGTAGCCATTCTTTCCCTGTTCCCTTATAAATGTCCTTGAAATTAGTATTGCGTAAATTACTAATGTAGTTAAGATCCTCTATCGGAAATTTCTTTTTTAAAGAAAGGGGTGTAGAAAATTTCGGAAAAGGCGAACTCACATTTATAATAATTTTTTCATCCACTTTAGTTCCTTTTAAGGTAGCAACTTGCAAAGTAAAAGCTACGCTATCTAAATAAGGTGGAACAGAAAACTCAAACTCACCTCTAGCATTAGTGGTATCGGTATCAAATAAATAAAATCTTTTATTCGTATAAATGGTAACTACTCTATTGGCCACCGGAAGTTTCTTTTTATTAAGAATTCTGCCTTTGATATTTGAAAAAAGGGTATCTACAGGAAGTTCCGATTGTTTAACAACTATTTTATTAGCCATTGCCTGCTTGCTATAATTTTTGCCTTTGAAAATCATAGGTTGGCTTAGTAGTTCAAGCTCACTAGTATTATTAGTGGGCTCCATTAATACTAGATTTTCATTAGTTGTAATATTGCTAGTATGTTTAATGGCATTATCGTCTGTTACTGCAATAGACAATGCAGTAAAATTAGGATGCAAAACAGAGTCTCCTTTGTACAAGGTTAGTACCACTTTATCTCTTGCAGCATAATTTTGTTTATCGGTACTAATAAATAATTCTTCTTTTGGTTTCGTAATAAAAAATGTTCTTTCACTAACCACTTCTTGCGCTTCATTAAATAATAATAGTTTTGAAATACCTGCAGGGAAATACGATTTAGGAATATTTAATTCATACATATCCACACCTACACTTGCAAAGCAGAGACTATCTTTATGAATACCTAATATATAGGATTGCTTGCCTTTCTGATATAAAGAGTCGCCCTGTGAAACCACTACCTTAAGGGTTGTAGGCGTTTGCTCCTTAATTGCAATTTGACTGGCATAATGGTTTATAGGGGGCAAATTGGCTTTCATTACTTGATTGCCCCATTTAAAATTAGCTGCATAGTTTTTAGACTTTGAAACAAAAAAGGATATTTTACCCAATCCTGTTATGCTGTCGGTTTTAAACCAAGTGAGTGCTGAGCTATCTATATTGTCATTGATATAGCCTTCTAATTTTACGGGGTTCTCATATTCATCTACTGCTTTAATAGCAATAGTGGTGTTGGTACCTGCAATAATTTCTCCCCCTTCTGGGTAGAAAACTAAACGAGGCGTTTTTGCACTTATTAGTTTTACTTTTTGCTCAATAGGTGTAACTACTAATGTAGAAGGAAATTTTTTGTTGGTTACATATATAGGTGATGCTAATATAGAATTAGTATCATACTTCTGGATAGTGGCTGTATATAGTCGTAACCAATAATATCCTTCTGGTAAGGAATCCGATAATCGAATAAGGCCTTCTGTTTTCTGACTTGGAATATTTAATAATAATTGAGCAACTGCGCTGTCTTTTTCATTCACCAAATCAACAAACAAAGTTTTACTGTGTGAAAAATATTTATGTGATAACGAATTTACAATCCAGGCTTTAAACCAAAGTTCTTCTCCCGCTACAAAAATATTTTTATTGGTTTGAACAAATAATTTCTCAGTAGTGCCTGCTCTTAGATCACTAATAAAGCGGCCTGCAAGGCTATCGGTGTTTTCAATATTTTTTTGTGCCATAGCAAGATGGGTTGCTAAAACAATACAAACACAAAAAATATATTTTAAGGGGGTAAACATATGGCTAATTTCAATACTTAAAATTAGAACTTAATCCATATAAAAAATTAAAAATGGATGAATGGCACCAAAAAAAATCAACTACCTAAATGAATAAGTAGTTGATTTTAAATTTAAAAG
>JBEGKS010000013.1:0-10272 GCA_041183945.1 Bacteroidota bacterium
CTAGAGAACATATGGAGCCTTGGCCTGCAGGCAGAACAAATCATTATAATTTTGATTTAAACCGTGATTGGGCTTGGCAAACACAAATTGAAAGTAGACAAAGAGTGGCTTTATATCAACAATGGTATCCTCAAGTAGTAGTAGACTTTCATGAGCAAAGTTATAATCAACCTTATTTCTTTACACCTACTTCAGAACCTATTCATGATGCCATTACTAGTTGGCAAAAAGATTTTCAAATAAAAATTGGTAAAAATAATGCCAAGTACTTCGATCAAAATAACTGGTTGTTTTTTACCAAAGAAAGATTCGATATGCTTTATCCTTCTTACGGCGATTCTTATCCTATGTACAACGGTGCCATTGGTATGACTTATGAGAAAGGCGGCATTGGAGCAGGATTAGGTGTAATAGACAATTCATTGGATACAGTTACTTTAGTAGCAAGAGCCACGCATCATTATACTACAGGGTTATCTACTATTGAGATTAGTTCTCAGAATAGAGAAAATTTATTATCGGCATTTAAAAAATATTATGACAATAGTAGGGCTGGCACCATTTCAGAATTTAAAACTTTTGTAATGACAGCGCCTAATGCGAATGCTTTAGAAGCCTTGGCGGGTTTACTTCAAAAAAATAATATTCAATATGGTACATTAGCTGCGGGGACTAGTTTTAAAGGCTTTGATTATATTTCTAAAAAAGATGGCGATTTCGTAAATGAAGGATACACATTAGCAGTGAATGCAGCGCAAGCACATGGTGTACTAGCCCGTGTTTTATTGGAGCCCATTACTCAAGTGAATGATTCAAACACATATGATATTACCACTTGGTCTTTGCCTTATGCTTATGGAGTGCATGGTTATGCGAGTAAAGAAAAATTAGCCATTACAGCTGGTTTTGCTGCACCAAAAGTAGCGCTGGCTTCCACTGAATATGGGTATGTGATTCCATATAATTCTTTTAAGTCGGCAAGAGTATTAGCACAGCTATTACAAAAAAACATTAAAGTAAGATATGCTGAAAAAGCATTTGTTGTGAATGGTAAAAAAATGGAGGCAGGTAGTTTAATTGTTTTAAAAACAAGCAATTTAGAGAATTGGGCAAGAGATACTAAACAAGTTTGTGACGAACTACAATTGGAAGCTATTTCTGTGAATTCTGGTTGGGTAGAATCGGGCGCTGATTTTGGATCACCTAATGATAAAATTATAAATCATGCCCCTAAAGTGGGCTTGTTTACAGGCGAGAATGTATCTGCACTTGCTGCAGGAGAAGTATGGAGTTATTTCGAGCAACAATTAAATTATCCTATTACGCAATTGAACTATTCCTTCTTAAGCAGAATAGATATTAATAAGTATGATGTGATTATTGCACCAGAAGGATCTTACAAGGATTTAAATAGTAAAGCTATCACTGAAAAATTACAAGCCTTTATAAGAAAAGGGGGAGTATTGATTGCTTTGGAAACAGCGGCACAACAACTATCTGCCAATGCAGAATGGGGCTTTAAAATGAAAGAAATTGCAAAAAATGATAAAGTAGATATTAATAAAACAAGTAAATACGGAGACAAAGTGGTAGATGCTTTACAAAGCTCTATTCCTGGTGCAATTTATAAAGTGTTTTTAGATGCATCTCATCCTATTGGTTTTGGTACTAATGGTATTTTCTTTGATTTAAAACAAGATATGGTTACTTACGAACCTAGCAATGAGGCATGGAATGTAGGACTATTGAAAAAGGATAGCTATATGACAGGTTTTGCGGGCGTTAAAGCAAAGGCTGCCTTACAAGAAGGGGTCGTAATTGGTGTTAAAGAAATAGGGTCTGGTAAATTAGTGTATATGGCAGATGATCCTATTTTCAGAAATTTTTGGGAGGGGGGTAAATTAATTTTAGCCAATGCGGTTTTCTTTAACGGTAAATAAAATCGGTAAATAAAATTATAAATTAAACCATGCGTAAAATAGTTCTTCTCACTACTACTTGCCTTTTATTAATGGCTTCTTTAATGGCGCAAAAGACCAGTGCCGATATCTATGCCCAAATAAAAAAAATGGGGGTAGTGGGCAGCGTATTATATGTAGCAGCGCATCCAGATGATGAAAATAATAGTTTCCTTCCTTATTTAACCAAGGATAGAATGTTTAGAACTGCTTATTTAAGTTTAACTAGAGGCGACGGAGGTCAAAATTTATTAGGTAAAGAGCAAGGTGTAGAATTAGGATTAATTAGAACCCAGGAATTACTAGCAGCACGTGCACAAGATGGTGCGGAACAATATTTTTCTAGAGCCTATGAATTTGGTTTTAGTAAATCTTCTGAGGAAGCCTTAACTATTTGGAATCATGAACAAGTATTAAGTGATGCGGTTTGGGTAATTAGAAAGTTTCAACCCGATATTATTATTACGCGTTTCCCAAGAGATGCAAGAGCAGGACATGGTCATCATTCAGCTTCTGCTATTATTGCCAATGAGGCATATATAGCGGCTGCGGATAGCACCAAGTTTACAGAACAATTTAAATATGGTGTAAAGCCATGGAAAGCAAAACGCATACTTTGGAATACATTTAATTTTGGAACGGTGAATACCACTAATAGCAGTCAATTAAACATTGAAGTGGGTGGTTATAATGCTACCATTGGAAAAAGTTATGGTGAAATTGGAGCTGAAGCAAGAACCATGCATAAAAGCCAAGGTGAAGGCAGGCCAAGAAGAAGAGGAACTAGTTTTGAATTTTTTGAATTGACAGGAGGGGAACCTGCTACAAAAGATATTATGGATGGGGTGAATACGAATTGGGATAGATTGCAAGCACCGAACATTCAAACTGCTATTAATAATATTGTGCAGCATTATGAAATAGAGCATCCCGAAAATTCGGTTCCTGCTTTAGTCAATGTATATAAATTAATTGCTTCGCTTCCGAATTCTCTATGGAGAAATTATAAATTAACTGAACTGCAGTCTATTATTAAAGACGCAGCGGGTATTTATATAGAAGCTAGTTCTCAACAACAAGAAGTGTTTCCTGGAACTTCATTACAAGTGCAATTATTTTTAAATCAAAGATCAAATGCTTCATCTGTTTTAGAAAAAATTACAGTGCCTGGTAAAGATTCTATTTTTGGAAAAACACTTGTGAATAATCAAAATTTGAGTTGGGACTACACATTCAAAGTATCCAACACCCAAGCTATATCACAGCCTTATTGGTTAGTGCAAGCTAAAACGGAAGGGATGTTTGTTGTGAACGACCAAATGCTTATTGGCAAAGCAGAAAACGATCCTGTATTTACTGCAACTTGTAATATACTTATAGAAGGCCAGCGTTTTAGTTTTACTATTCCTATTCAGTATAAATATGTCGACCCAACCAAGGGAGATGTATTCCAACCTATTGTAGTAGTGCCCCTGCATGAAACTAAATACGATAAGGAAGTAGTATTAATGAATGCAGGTAAGCCTGTAAAATTAGGCTATCAAGAAATTGATCATACAGGCAGTACTGTGCATCAAGAAGTGGAAGTAAAAATGGCAAGTCAAAATTTACCAACGGCCTTAGATCAATTGTATAAAAGAACCATTCAGTATGATCATATTCCTACTATCACTTATTTTTCTCAAGCAACTACTAAATTAGTAGAGCTTACTGTAAAAACTAAGGGTACTAAAGTAGGTTATATAGATGGTGCGGGAGATAAGTTACCAGAAGCTCTTATTGAACTTGGCTACCAAGTAACTGTTTTAAAAGAAAGCGATATAGAACTCGGTAAATTAAAAACTTTTGATGCCATTGTAGTGGGTATTAGAGCTTATAATATGTATGAATTTTTAACTACCCAAAATGAGGTATTGAATGAATACATTGCACAGGGCGGTAATTTAATTGTACAATATTTAAAAAGTAATCAAGTAGGTATTCGTAAAGTGAAAGTGGGCCCTTATGCTTTTACTGTGAATGCAGGCAAAAGAGTTACTCAAGAAAATGTACCTGTTGATTTTGTTTTACCTACACATTCAGTACTTAATTTTCCTAATAAAATAGAGAAGCCCGATTTTGATAACTGGGTACAAGAAAGAAGTACCTATATGGCAGAAAATGTGGATCCTCATTTTGAAGCGCCGCTTTCTATGAACGATAAAGGAGAAACCCCTTCTACAGGTAGTTTATTAATTGCCCCTTATGGTAAAGGGAATATGGTGTATTTGAGTTTGGTTTTATTTAGACAACTTCCAGCAGGGAATCCCGGAGCTTATAAATTATTAGCCAATCTTATCTCCCTTCCCAAGCATTAATATATTTAATTGAATCTTATGAGACGCAATGTGAGCATTTTAACTTTATTAATTATTGGCCTAACGGTAGGTTACTTAATTAAGAATGTTAAAATTGGATTAATACTAGGTCTTGTTATTGGGCTACTTATTAGTGGCATTGGCACTAGAAGTAAATAGTTATCCTTGCTCCTATAAAATTTATAACGCTAGTGTAATTTTACGCTTCTTTTCCTAGTTCATTATTTCCATCAGTACTTAGGGCTCCAATCCATTTAAACTTTTTAGCAACAAAATAGGCAATTAGTCCAAGGCTAATAACGGTGAGTCCACTAAGCATCATTTTAGTACCTGTTGAAAAGAAAATACCTCCCCAAATAATTATAGCTAAAAATAAAGGAAGGGGATATAGGGGCATTTTCCATGGGAAAAAACCTTTACCTTTTCTTTTATACAATAACAAAAGACCAAAGGCCTGTCCTATAAATTGAATTAGAATACGCATGGCTAAAATGCCATCAATGACTTCTTTCAGTCTGAATAATAAACTAAACACAAAGGCAATGCCACCTAATACTAATAAGGAGCGGTGCGGGAAATGTAATTTAGGATGTAGTTCTTTAAAAAAAGGAAAGAAGGACCTGTCCTGAGCCGCCGCATAAGGAATTCTGCTATAGCCCAAAGTGGCAGAAAATAAAGAAGCGAAAGCCACCATTAATATGAGTACAGTAGCAAAGGCACCTGCAGTGGGGCCATACAAGGCTTGTATATAATCGCTCACTACAAATTTACTATTTACAATAGTTTGAAAGGGTAGCACACTGGCCACAGATACATTCATGGCTAAATATAAAATAGCAATACCCGTTATAGAAATAAACATACTTCTTGGAATATTCCTACTTGGGTTTTTTATTTCCCCTCCTAAATGACAAACATTATAATAACCTAAATAACTGTATATAGTTTTTACACTGGCAAATCCAAGGGCTGCGACAAAACCATGCTGCAGGGTAAATCCATCGTTTACATGTTTAATGGGTTCTAAAAAATTGCCATGCGCTACACCTCCAAAAATAATCCAGCCCATAGTGCCAAGTACACCTACCCATAAAAACACAGAAATTTTTCCGATAGATTCAATTTTTCTGTACAGTAATAATATAACCAGTATAACCACAAGTCCACTTACTGCTTTTTCTTGTAGAAAGCTTAAATGAAAAAAGTAATTGGCATACTGTGAAAATCCAATAGCCGCAGAAGCAATCACGAGGGGCGCTTGAATCATGGTTTGCCAAACAAATAAAAAGCTCATCAGTGATCCAGCTTTTTCTCCATAACCTTGCTTTAAAAAATGAAAGCTTCCTCCTGCTCTTGGTAAAGCGGCGCCTAATTGACTCCATACCATGGCATCTAAATAAGAAAGTAGGGCACCTGCTACCCAAGCATATAAAAAATAGGGGCCTCCCATAATTTGAGCTACCACACTTAAGACCACAAAGGGACCAATGCCCACCATATCAATCATGTTGATGGCCGTTGCATGTAAAAGACTTAATTTGCGCTCTAAAGCTGGCTTAGTGTTACTCATGTGTTGGCCAAGTTAATAAAAAATGGTTTAAAAATTGAAATTAAATGGATGCAAGTTTTAAAACGGTAGATTGGATTAAGGATAAAACTATTTATGAAGTTAATCTTAGACAGTATACGGAAGCCGGCACTTTTAAAGCATTCGAATCGCATATTCCAAGATTAAAAGAAATGGGGGTTGAAGTTTTATGGTTCATGCCTGTAACACCCATTAGTGAAAAAGGGCGCAAGGGTAGTTTAGGCAGCTATTATGCATGTAGTAGTTATACGAAATTGAATGCTGAGTTTGGAACAGAACAAGATTTTCTTTCCCTGATTCAATTAGCCCATAAACATGAAATGAAAGTAATGATTGATTGGGTGGCCAATCATACAGGAAGACAACATGAATGGATGGATCAACACCCAGATTGGTTTAGTCATGACATAAATGGAAACTTTACAGAAAGAAATGGTTGGGAGGATGTAGTAGATTTAAATTTTGAAAACCAAGCTATGCGCGCTGCATTAATTGGTACCATGCAGTATTGGGTGCGTACTTTTAATATTGATGGTTTTAGATGTGATATGGCACATTTAGTGCCACTTGATTTTTGGCATTCAGCAAGAAAGGCCTGCGAGACCATTAAGCCTTTATTTTGGCTAGCAGAATGCGAGGATATAGCGTATCATTCTGTATTTGATGCAAGTTATGCATGGTCATGGATGCATGCAACAACTAAAATAGTAAATGAGCAGATGGGGGTGAATGAAATATATAATATACTTCATGACTATGCACAGTACCCTCAAGGGGCGTATAAATTATTTTTCACTTCTAATCATGACGAGAATACTTGGAATGGAACAGAATATGAAAAATATGGAATGGCTGCAAAGGCCTGGGCCGTATTTACTTTTATGTGGAAAGGCATTCCCTTAATTTATAGTGGGCAGGAATTACCCAATCATAAAAGATTAGCCTTCTTTGATAAAGATAAAATTGAATGGACGAATCAACCTCTTTTAGGGGCTTTTTATAAAACACTTATTGAGTTAAGAAAAAACAACCCATGTATTATTAAGGGGGATAGTTTTAATTTACCCACTAACTCAAATCAAGTAATGGCTTTTTTAAGGTATGATCATCCTTCTGAAAAAAAGTCTGTAAATGAGTCTAAAAAGCAAATAATACTAGTCTTACTTAATTTTTCCCATCAGGTGCAAAAAGTACAATTAGAGCATGATTTTCTAAAGGGGCAGTTTTTGAATGCCTTTTCAGGGCTGAGCTATACTTTGAATAAACAGGAAAGCTTCGAGCTTATGCCTGGGGACTATTTTGTGTATGTAAAAAGGGAGTCCTAGTATTTAATATTCAAACTAGTAGCTTTAACTAGTTTCTCTTAGCCTGTTGAAAGGCCACAAACTCCATCATTTCTTGTAAAGAAAAACTACTTAGGTTTTGTGCAGCAGTAAGTCCTGCTTTTTGAGCAACTAGAACTCCGTATTTGCAATCTGAGAATCCTTCTACGGCATGGGCATCGGGATTAATAGATATGAGTACTTCTTTTTGAACTGCTTCCGCTATATAACGCCAATCCATATCTAAACGGCGGGGGTGGGCATTTAATTCTATTACTACATTATTATCGGCGCAGGCTTCTATAATGGCTGCATGATTTACGGGGTATCCTTTTCTACTTAAAAGTAATCGGCCCGTAGGATGACCCAGTATACTTGTATAAGGGTTATTAATAGCGTTCAGTAAACGCATCATGGCTTTTTCTTCCGTCATTTTTAAATTAGAATGAATAGAGGCAATGACAATATCGAAGCTTTCCAGTATTTCATCTGGGTAATCCAAGCTGCCATCATTTAATATATCCGACTCAATACTTTTAAAAATAACAAAGGGGGCTAGCTTTTTATTCAGGGCATCTATTTCTTTATGTTGATTCAAAATACGATCGGCTTGCAAGCCATTGGCGTAGAAGGCCGATTTTGAGTGGTCGCTAATAACTAAATATTCATAGCCTGCTTCTTTAGCGGCCTTCGCCATTTGCTCAATGGTATGAATGCCATCGCTCCAAGTACTATGAGAATGTATGATACCCTTAATATCTTCCAACTGAATACTGCGGGCAAGGCTTTTTTTATTATTGGCTAGAAGGCTAGATAAAATAGTGGGGTCTTCTCTTTGGGGGGCGGGTATGAATGTAAGGCCTAATTGCTCGAAAATAGCTGCCTCAGAAATAAATTTAAATTTTTTTTCAAAAAGGGGGTTTTCGACCCATTTTTTAAGAAAATCGGGGGAGCAGGCCAGGGAAAAATCGGTCCAATGGAAATTATCGGGGCTAGTTAAATGCCACCTAATTTCAAAATTATCTACTCCTTTACTACTTAAAAATTCATCTGATTTTGTAATCGTAAATTCTTTTTCTGTTAACCAATCTATTAATTTATTTTCTGAAAGGGTAGAGACAATATCTAAAAAATGGATGGTCTCCATTTGTCTTTTAAAATGACCAGAAATAATATGTTCATTCTCTGGAAATTTTTCATTCAAAATAGTTTGCAAATTATATGCAAGTGTTTCCACTTGTTCATATAAAAAACTTCCTTGATGTTGTAAATAATATTCTAAAGACTCTTGAATATTTTGTTGCGTCTTCGCACCAAATCCTTTGTAGTTTATTAATCTGTTTTCTTGACATGCATACAATAGTTCTCCTACTGTTTCAATTTCTAATTCTTTCCAAATGGTTATAATTTTTTTAGGACCTAGACCTTTAATTTTTAACATTTCTAAAATACCTATTGGTGTTTTTTCAATATAGGTTTCTAGTATTGTAAGTCGCTTATTTTCAATGAGTTGCAGTATCTTCTGACCAATGGCTTCACCTATACCTGTCGCCCCTGTGGTATTAAACGACGTATTTCCAAGTACTGTATTGACACATGCAGAACTTATTGCTGAGACTGCTTCTACCGTATTAACAGGGCTAACTGTTATAGTTCCCGTGGCATTCAAACTATCGCAGCCGCCCAATAACGGAATAGTGTAATTAAATACGCCTGTCACTGTTGGCCTACCACTTATCGATAGATTATTAGAGGCCCATGTAGCAGTAACACCAGCGGGCAGACCTACTGCTGAACCGATGCCTGTTACACCACTTGTTCTGTGCGTAATCGTTGTCAGTGGAGAATGGATACATAACGTTGGCGTTGCTGAAGCCACACTGACGGTATTCACCGCAGTGACTGATACCGTTGTATTTACAGAAGTACTACAACCCTTGCTATCCGTTACCGTTACCGTGTAAACGCCAGCCAGGCCGACACTTATATTCCTTGTTTTACTGGCTAATGCGTCGCTCCACAGATAGGAAGCGATGCTTGATCCTTCATTTGTTAAAGTATTTACACTCAGCGTAACCTCATCACCTTGACAAATTATACCATCATTGGCTTGCACTCCGCTATTTTCATTAAGCACTATATTTGCCTGAATGCCAAACGAAGGCTCTTCTATTTCGATAGAACTGACCGTTTTACAACGATTTAACCCTGCTTCCGTAACGGTTACACTGTAGGTGCCCGCTGCAAGGTTTGTCAATGAAGAGGTAGTTAAACCCTTCACATTGGATGACCATGCGTAAGAATAAGGCGTTGAACCACCGCTTGTATTGAGAGATATAGCCCCCGTAGAAGTACCAGGGCATACTACATCTGTTTTTGACACTGTTACCGTTAACGGTACACTTGCGTCAACTAATGTAGCGATTGCCGATCCTTCACAACCTTTATTATCTGTCACCGTCACTACATATTGACCTTGCGTTAATCCCGTGATACCCGGTGTGACAGATCCATTGCTCCAAAGATATGACCAGCCACTTCCCGCTGAGGCCAGAGCTGAACCCTTTACGTCTGCCTGACAATCCGGGCTAGAAATGGAAACTACAGGAACTGGCAGGGTATTTACTACTACCGTTGTTTTTATCACCGCTGAACATCCGTCCCTGTCTAAAACTGTGACAGCATATTCCGTGGTAGTATTTGGAGAAACGGCTATAATACTATTCGTTTGTCCTCCACCCCAAACAAAAGTAGCGCCACCTGTGGCAGTTAATATAACCTCGTCGCCAGCACAAATGGTACCGTCATCGTCCACCAGACCTGATAGATCGGATACTGCCACAGAAGCATTTGGCGTAGCCTTAATTAAGATGGTTCCCGTTGCGTTAATCGTTCCACATCCACCTGTCAAAGGAATACTATAACTGAAAGTACCCGACGCCGTTGGCGTACCACTGATGGTAATTACGTTCGCTGACCATGTTGCCGTAACCCCCGCAGGAAGTCCCGTCGCCGTGCCGATACCCGTCGCGCCTGTCGTCGTATGG
>JBEGKS010000014.1:0-10231 GCA_041183945.1 Bacteroidota bacterium
CTATAAAACCTCTCTAATGATTTTTATAAATCCACTCGAACCTCGAGAGGCTTTATGGTTCAACTCTCTGATGTTTTTTAAAAACCCTCGTCGTTTTATCGGGGAGGGTTTTTTGTTTACACTTTCTTTACTTCAGTAAGGGCGCTGAATAAATAAATATTCCCCGTGGCAATTTCAATACATTCAATTCGCTTGCGCCTTAATTTAATTTTTCTAAAGGTCCTACCTTTTATTTCCATAAATAATTCTCCATCTTTCAAATGGGCAAGTATAATCACCCCTTCTTTTTTCACGGGGTTATACCTTCTTAATACTAATAACAAAGCAGTCTCCCCATTGGCCGTGGCAGCAGGATTAAGCAATGTTTTTTGCAAACTCTTTCTAATATCTTCCGGGAAAATTTCTAATTGAATAAACTGCGCTAAGAGTTGACCATATATAGCCTTCCATTCTTTGCCATGGGCCTCCACCCTATTTCTATATTGTTCAAAACATAATAAATGCGCTAGCTCATGTAATAAAGTAATAAGAAATTCATATTTATTCAAATTTCCATTCACAGTTATCTTATGATTAGAGCCCATGGCTGCATGCCGATAGTCCCCTAGTACCGATTTTCTTTCTCTAGTAACCGTTAAATGAACTTTATAATGATTAATAAGTTCTACCACAGGCACAAAGGCCCCTTCTGGCAAGTAAGCGTTTAATGCATGTAATGGATGTTCAACTTTTGCCAAAATAAAAATAAATTAATTGTAGGTACTTATTTTTTTTGAATAACCATTTTAATCTCAAGCCAAGTATAGACTGAATATAAAAACATGCTGGTTAATAATGTTGGGTAACCAACCGGCACTTTCGCTTGTTTTAAATAAGTTAAAGCCGCTCCAGCAAATACAATTAATTTGAGAAGTGTACCCATCATAACCGATCTAACAATTGCATTTGGGTTGGTTTTATCCACTCTTTGTAGTCTAATATGATTTAAAAAAGTCATGGCAAACAACATCATGTTCACCGTTAAAATAAAATTAATTTTAACAGGCAATGCAATGCCATTAAATAGTATAGTTTGTCCTGCAACAAGTACTATCATAAATAATAAAAAGGCAGTAAGATTCTTTTTTAAAAACATAAATGATATTTTAATAAATAGTGATAATGTTGTTTAACCTATTTTTTTTGTTGGGTATCTCTCACCACCATCACAAGTGTAAATAAAATAAAAATAGAAGGAAAAATCCAGGCTGCTCTATTATGCCAGGAAAAATAGAAATCTATTTTCTTCCCAAAAAATAAGCTTATCAATAAGCCTGCAATAATTTGAGTTCCCAGACCTGCAAATTTAGCCAAGTTATTCACTGGATTTTGCTCTTTATTTTTATTATGGGAGGAAGGAAATGGCATTAATCAAAAGATTGTTTGCTTTCTGGTAGCACCAAGGGCAAAGTGTCTAATTGTTTAGGATTGCCTTCAGACAATACTTTTTTAATCCCTTCTAGATATTGTTCTTTATAATGAATAGCCTGCTCTAATGAATCGGTTCTAATTTTCAATAGTTGTAATGCAGTTCTACTTTCTTTAGTGCCATATCCAGGAATATAATATTTAAGAGGGGTAAAAGCAATTAAGGCAATAGTCATTCCCACTAGTAATATAAAGGTTATACTGATGCCAATATAGACCGATTTTCTAGACAATCTAAACGCTAATACTTCATCAAAAGTGTCGTCGTTCATAACCACTAATCGGTAAGTATTACTGGTTCTTTTGAAAGTGTTATTGATATCTAATTTTGGCATAATCTAGTGTGCTTGTTAAAGATACAACCTATTCCATTTTTTTAAGAGAATAATAGGAAATAAATGTATTTTTAAGGCGATTTTAACCCATTTATGCAGCATACAAAAGTCCCTTATAAATTTCCTACGAATTGGTTTTGGGCCGTCTGCATCCTAAGCCAATTTTGCATTCAGGCAAGCGCACAAAGCAACATTAAAAAAACACAAGACAGCCCGCAACAAAAAACCGATACTAGCAAGCCCTTAATTGATATTAATAATAGCAAGCTTGTTAAAAAAGCCAATGCCATTTTAGATAGCAATCAAAAAAAAGTAAATGATTTTATTTTAAACAAGGTTAATAAATTGAAGGGGGCTGCAAACGATAAGGCTAATAAAATAGTGGGCAAGGTTATTCCCCTTGAAATTGAAAAACCCCTTCCCTATGAACGCCTTCTTAATACAAAATACACTTTAGGCCGAAGAGCCTACCAGAATACAGTTTCTCAGTTTAACTTTTTATTCCATGCAGAAGAAGAGTTGAATGAAAATATTTTAAGAGCAAGAAATGAATATGTAGACGACTACACTAGTTTAATTAGTTTTTACGATTACGATTTAAGTACTATTGCGAAAAACAGTATCGATTCTATTATTTACAGATGCAATGCCAATATTGTACTACACGACCTAAGAAGCAATTGGGTAGATGACGCCTACTTACTTTTAGCCAAGGCTTATTTATTTCACAAAGATTTTGATACCGCAGGAAGCATACTTCAATTTATAAACTATTCATTCGACGATAAAGAAAATGGGATGGACTTGCCTATTGGTAGTAATCTAAGAAATACAAAAGGCAAATTCAGTATCGCCACGGCTGAGAATAATCGCTTTTTTGAGAACTTAAATGTGCGCAATGAAAGTATGCTATGGCAGGCTAGAAATTATTTCGAAAAAGAAGAGTTTAATGAAGGAATAAGTTTACTGCAGTTATTAGAGGCAGATGCTATTTTCCCTAAAAGATTACATCCTTTTTTAAATGAACAGCTTGCCTACGGCTATTATTTAATGGAGATGTATGATAAGGCAGCAGCTGCTCTTGAGAAAGGAATTGACAATGCTCCTGATGACGCAGCAAAAACCAGGTGGTATTATTTATTAGGACAATTATGGCAGAAGGCCGATAAATGGGACAAGGCCTACCCTTGGTTTAAAAAAGCGAATCAAAATGCGGTGAACCCCATTGTGAGCGTTTATGCAAAAATAAGTATGATAAGCTATGATGCTAAAAACGCAAACAACCCATGGGAAGATCTAGCCTACTCCCTTGAAAGAATGATTAAAAGAGACAAGTATAAACCTTATGCCGATATCATTTATTTTGAGATGGCAAAACTAGCCATTCAAAACAAAGCCAATACCAAAGCCAATGAATGGTTAATTCAATCTATCAAAACCAATAGAACTAACCTAAAGCAAAAACAGAAGGCTTTTGAGCTATTAGGTGATATAAGTTATTCAAATAATAAATATAGTATTGCTAAACTAGCTTATGATAGCCTACAAACTGTCTTAAAAACAAATCCTAACTACGAAACCATTCAAGCTAGAAAAAAATGGCTAGGTACCATTAGCACCAATGAAAAAATAATGTTAGCGCAAGACAGTTTACAATTTATATACCAATTAAATCCTGGGGCTCAAGAAGCTCAATATAAAAATTGGCAAAAAAGGATTCAATTTGAAAATGAATCTTTAAAAAACATTTTTACAGATAAAACGCCATTAGCAGTTTATACGCCTGAAACACCTAGCAGAAATAATTTTAGCAATGCTGATAACAGTAGTAGTAATTTTTATTTTGACAATAAGTCGGCACTAGTGCAAGGCAAACAAAACTTTAGTCAAAAATGGGGGCAAAGACCCAATGTAGATGGATGGAGAAGAAAAGCAAGCCTAATGAACACGGCCAGCAGTATAAGCAATCAAGACCCATCAATGACTGCGTCTCAAAATACGAATAAGGATTCATTGCAAAAAATGGACTTAAGCAAGGATGGAAAAGGAAATGGAGATGCGAAAGCGAATGAGAAGGGCAATGGCTATTCAATGATTGAAGATGGAATCGCTTATATAAAATCTAAACAGGATGGGAACAAGGCTACTTTAACAAGTGCAGAAACCTTTTTATTTGAACTAAACGATTTCGAAAGAGCCTATCCCCTATATCTTAAAGTAATTGCAAATAATATTGATAGCAGCATGACCGAAAGAGCTATGTTGGATTTAGCTAGTCATTACTTGCATGAAAATTTAAACGAAAAATCGGATAGTATAATAAGATTAGTAGAAGATAGGTTTCCAAAAGGTTTTTATGCCACTAAGAAAAAAGAGGCAAGCTTTAAAAAGTTAAAAGAAGGCGATGTACTCAATGAGTATAAAGAAGCTTATTTCTTATCACAAATAGGCAATTGGGAAAGCCTTGCCACTTTATCGCCGCAATTAAATACCAATTTAAGAAGAACCAAATGGTACACCCCCTTTAAGTTTATACAAGTTAAAATGTATGCGCAACAAAGAATGGATAGTAACGCCATTGTTTTATTAGATTCTATTGTACTTCAAAATACCAATGAAAGACTAAGAGATAGGGCTAAAAATATAATTGAAGAGTTAAAAAATAGAAAACAAACAGAAACCTATTTAACTAACTTAAACCTTAGCAAAGAAATACTAGATACCACTGCTCTAGTAAATACATTAATTAAAGCCATAGATAGTAATTCTATTGTTAAGCCAGCAGTTGCAAAACCTTCCATTGCAACAAATTCAAATGGGGATATAAGCAAGCAGAACAAAAAAGAAATTCCCAATAAAAAAGATAATTCTATAAATAAGGATGCTGCTAATATTAAGGATACCGCCATTTCAAAAGTAATAGCTGCAGTACCTGTAATACCACCACTCGCCTTCACCAATGATAGTAGTGAACAACATTATATAGCCTTTGCGACCCAAAAAGTGAGCGCCGCTTTTGTAAAAGAGATGCAAACTGCCTTTACCTACCTGAATAATGATGAATTTATAAAAGAAAAATTAAATGTAACTTACGTACAGTTTAATGAGAGTAGTTATATTGTTTGGATTGGGTCCTTTGAAAACAGCCAGCTTGCTAAAAATTATATAAATAAAATAAAGCCAAGGCTGAGTAAGGAAATCATATCATTTGTACCTTCGAAGCAATATGATATATACTTATTAAGCAAGTCGAACATACTGCTTATAAAAGACGAGGCCGATTTGAAACAATATCAGCAGTTTATGTTTAAAAATATTTATAAACCTTAATTAAAATAGTAGTGAGTCAAGATTCAAATAAGCCTAAGAATTGGGTACGCCTTTTTTGGAAATACTATTTTATTTCTGCGGGCGTATTTTTATTATTTATTTTATTGTTGAACTTCGGATGGATTGGCGATATGCCCGACTTAGATGATATTGAAAACCCTACCGCCTCCCTAGCAAGCCAGGTATATGCACAGGATGGCACGCCCATGGGTAAGTTTTATTTAGAAGACCGTATTACGGTAAAGTATAGAGATATTAGTCCCTATTTATTACAAGCATTGGTAGCTACAGAGGATAAAAGATTCTACGACCACTATGGAGTAGATGGTGAAGGTCTTATAAGAGCCATTGCCTTTCTAGGGAGTCAAGGTGGGGCTTCTACCATTACCATGCAAACGGCTAAAAATTTATTTACCGATAATTGGAGTACCAAGAACAAATTGCTTCGTGTTATTCAAAAAATTAAGGAAAGTATTATTGCCATTAAACTAGAGCGCAATTTTACCAAGCAAGAAATTATTACCCTATACTTAAATACCGTTCCTTTTAGTGAAAATGTATTTGGAGTTAGTAATGCCTCAAGAACTTTTTTCCAAAAAGAGCCAGACCGTTTAACAGTTGAAGAAGCGGCCTTATTAATAGGCATGATTAATGCACCTACCAAATACAACCCCAATAGAAATCCTAAGCTGGCCTTAGAAAGAAGAAACTTAGTGATTAGTAGAATGGCAGGACAAAAATATATTAGTCAAGTCCAAGCAGCCGAACTAAAAAGTTTGCCTATTGCCACCAATTTTAAAAAGCTTGACCAGAACAATGGCCTTGGCCCCTACTTTAGAATGACTTTGGGTGAATACATGAAAAAGTGGTGCAAAGAACATAAAAAAAATAATGGGGACCCTTATGATTTATACAGAGATGGTTTAAAAATTTATACTACTATTAATCCTAGAATGCAATTGTATGCAGAACAAGCTGTCGCCCAGCATATGTCCTATTTACAAAAAGAATTTAACCAACAAAGCAATATTAAATCGGGTACGATTTGGAAAGAGTTTAGCGCACAACTAGAACTAGCGGTTAAACAAACCGACAGATGGAAGAACTTGAAAAAAGAAGACATGGAGGATGCCGCCATTAGAAAAACTTTCGACGAGCCCTTACCCATGCGTGTTTTTGCTTGGAATAAAAACCGCTTTATTGATACCGTCATGACGCCTTATGACTCTTTAAAGTATCATAAGCAAACTTTACAAACTGGATTTTTAGCCGTAGACCCTTTCACTGGAGAAGTAAAAGCTTGGGTGGGTGGTGTTGACTTTAAAACATTTAAATACGATCACGTTAATATTAATACAAAAAGACAAGTGGGTTCTACCATTAAACCTTTGTTGTATTCTTTAGCCATTGAAGAAGCTGGCTTTACACCTAATACCATTGTACAAGATCAACAACAAAATTTTGATGGTTATGGTATGGTGCCTAATACCCCTAAATCTTGTACTGGCCTTTCCATTCCAATGGCACAGGCCTTAGCGGAATCAAGAAACTGCGCATCGGCCTATATCATGAAACAAATTAATGGAAAGAGCAATGAAGCAGCTAAGCAATTTGTTGAATATTTAAAGAAGTGCAATGTTAAATCAGATATACAACCTTATCCTTCCATTGCATTAGGCGCTGTTGAAATTTCCTTATACGAAATGGTACAAGCCTACACCATGTTCCCAGGTGCAGGGTATAATGCACAACCCTTTTTTATTAATAGAATTGAAGATAAAAATGGTAATGTATTAGAAAGCTATTCTCCTCAAAGAAGAAAAGTAATAAGTGATGTAACTGCTTATTCTGTTGTAAGTATGATGCAAGGTGTTATTCAAAAAGGAACAGGTAGAAGTATGTATTCTTATGCAGTACCTACTCAATCTATTGCAGGAAAAACAGGAACTACTAATGACAATAGTGATTTATGGTTTATGGGATATACCCCACAACTTTTAGCAGGTGCTTGGGTGGGTTGTGATGACCGTTATATAAGATTCTCTGATAACTATTTTGGACAAGGGGCACATGCCTCCTTACCTATCTGGGCTTATTTTATGAGCAAAGTAGCTGCCGACCCTGCATGTAATTTAGATCCCAATGCAAGCTTTGAACGACCCATCAGCATGGCTAGTGACTTCAATATAGATTTTGTTTCAAAAGATAGTACAGCCTTAGAAGGCATAGATGATATTATTAATACAGAAGACATTAAAGCAGAATCGGATTATACATTACCCGATGCTGAAATAGCTAGCCCTGTTAAAAATAATCTGCCTGTAAAAAATATAGCTCCTAATAAAACTACACCTCCCATAAAAAATAATTCTAAGGACACTAAATCTAAAGATACAAAGCCAAAGGCGAATAAAGAAGCTGCAAAACCAAAAGCAGTCTTCCCTAAAAAAAAGAACTAACGCGCATTTTTTAAAGAATAGAAAATAGAGAAATGGTGGTATAAATTTCTTTGGAAAAAAGCATTGCCATATTGAATAGTCACACGAGGTAATTTTAATCCAAGTCCTGCACTAAACCCATTGAACCAGTTTTGTTGGTTTTGAATGTTTAAATCAAAGCGTCTAAGAAAATTATAGCCAAAGTCAAGACTTACTTGTTCTCCAATATTCGCTTCAGCTCCTATTATAACATGATTGAAAATATCTTGAACTGAAGAAGGTGCCTTATACCCTTCCTGGTTATAAAAGCTAGGATCGTACAAAGTATTATTCCAAATAGAAAGTCGCTGTGCTGTTAAAGAAAATTGAATAGGCGCATTTTCCAATTTTTTAGACACCCCCATTATGATATTTAAAGGCAGCCTTTCTTTTTCTGTATAAGATTTAATTTGTGCCCCCACATTATTAGCAAGTATACTGGCACGTAGTAGTCTACTTGAAGAAGTATAGGCAATAGATAAATCCATGGCTAGGCCCGAAGATTTATAAATACCATAATTAGATTGTACTAGTTTAAGTGTTGCTCCTAAAATTATATTTTTTCTAAAGGAAGAGGCCATTGAAACTTGCGCTACATAATCGTTGGCTATAAAATTACCCATCTCATTACCCGAGACATCGGTCATTTTAATATTTCCATAACCCATATAATGCAAACCCCAACCAAGGACCCAATTTTTTTTGGGTATAAAATGGGCTCCGCTAAAATCGTATTGTTTTATATCAGAAAAATAAGACTTCACACTTAAGTGAAGCATTTTATCCATGGCAGGATCTAATTGTGCTGGGTTATACATAGCTAATCCCAAATCGGAACCAAGATTACTTATATTAATGCCTCCTAAGGCCGTTGCTTTTGCACTATAGGGTAAGTTTAAAAATTGATAAACCTCATTGGCATTAGATTGCTGGGCACGCACAGAAAAGGCATTTACAAAAAATGTAATGAAACCAATAATGAATAGTTTACAACTTAACTTGAATGTCCCCCTTCTCATAAAACAAAGCTAGGGATTTAAACTAATGCTAAGTCAAGCACTTGTTGCATATTTTTTACATAATGAAACTGTAGTCCTTTAATAAAACTATGGTCAATTTCATTGATATCTTTTTCATTCTGCCAACAAAGTATAATTTCTTTCATTCCGGCTCTTTTAGCCGCTAATATTTTTTCTTTAATCCCACCTACAGGAAGTACCTGCCCTCGCAGTGTAATTTCACCAGTCATGGCTAAATAAGGTTTTACTTTCCTTCCAGTGAAAGCTGAAGTAAGCGCTGTAAGCATGGTAATACCAGCACTAGGACCATCTTTAGGTACCGCCCCTTCTGGTACATGCACATGAATAGCCTTTGTGGTAAACAAACTTGGGTCTACCCCAATTTTCTTGGCATTGCTTTGTAAATAAGTAAGGGCTGTGTCCACACTTTCTTTCATTACATTACCTAGGTTACCCGTTAATTTTAAACCACCTTTACCTTCAGCAAGTAATACTTCAATAAATAAAATATCTCCTCCTACATAAGTCCAGGCCAAACCCACTGCCACCCCTGGCATATTCACTGTTTTATATATTTCATTACTATACCTAGCCTGTCCTAAAATTTTATGTAAATCGGTTTTAGTAACAGTTGGCTTCACCTTATGCTTATAAGCTAGTTCCTTGGCTTGATAACGCATAATAGAAGCAAGTTGTCTGTCTAATTCACGCACTCCACTTTCTCTGGTATAGTCTTCAATCACTTTCTCAAGCACATTGTCAAGTACCTTGAAATTAATTTTATCTAATCCATGGGCTTGTCTTTGCTTAGGCAGTAAATGTCTTTTCGCAATTTCAATTTTTTCTTCCACTGCATACCCACTTAAATCAATAATTTCTAAACGGTCTCTTAAAGCGGGTTGAATGCGGCTAATATCGTTGGCTGTTGCAATAAATAAAGTTTTACTTAAATCATATTCCGATTCTAAGTAGTTGTCATAAAAACTATGGTTCTGTTCTGGGTCTAATACTTCTAACAAAGCGGAAGAGGGGTCGCCTCTATGATCGCTGCCTATTTTATCTATCTCATCCAATATCATTACAGGGTTAGAGGTCTTCACCTTACGCAAACTTTGTACAATTCTACCTGGCATGGCGCCAATATAGGTTTTACGGTGCCCTCTAATTTCACTTTCATCATGCAAGCCTCCAAGACTTACTCTAATATATTTTCTGCCAATGGCATGTGCAATAGATTTTCCTAAAGAAGTTTTACCAATACCTGGAGGGCCTAAGAAACATAAAATAGGGCTTTTCATATCGCCTTTAATTTTAAGTACTGCTAGGTATTCTAAAATTCTATTTTTTATTTTAGCCATACCATAATGGTCGGCATCTAAAACTTTTTTAGCATTTTTTAAATCGTAATTATCGGCAGTATATTCTTCCCAAGGCAGGTCTAATAGTAAGTCTAAATGATTATACACTACAGAATAGTCTGGCGTGCTTGGATGCATACGTTCCAATTTCTCCAAACCATTTTGAAATAATTTTTTGGCGGCTTCTGGCCACTTCTTCCCTTCTGCCTTCTTTTTCATCTCCGCCACTTCGCGCTCATTAGGGT
>JBEGKS010000014.1:10262-14907 GCA_041183945.1 Bacteroidota bacterium
AATTAAATCTGTGCTATCGCTAGCAATTTTTAATTGTTGTTGTAAAAAGTAATCGCGTTGTTGCTTGTCTATTTCGGTGCGTGTTTTATTGGCCACCTTATTTTTCAATTCAACAAACTGTAACTCTTGTTGTAAAAACTGAATTAATTTTTCTGCCCTAAGCTTAATATTGTGTTGCTCTAATAAAGCTTGCTTATCGCTTATTTCTACATTTAAATTACTGCTTACAAAATTGATAAGAAATAAAGGGCTTTCAATATTTTTTAAAATCATAGCAGCCTCCGATGGAAAATTTGGAGACAACTGAATAATTTGAGTCGCTAAATCTTTTATGTTGGATAAGTAGGCTTGAAAGTCTTGGTTCTCTTTTTCTACTTTATCTTCTACTAATACTTTTACACTGGCTTTGAAAAAAGGATCTTCTTCTTTCATCTCCAATAATTCAAAACGCTTTTTACCTTGAATAATTATAGTAGTACCACCGTCTTGCATCTTAATCATTTTAATGATTTTTGCAACGGTACCAATTTGACATAAATCGGCGGGTGTAGGATCCTCAATATTGCCATCCTTTTGAGAAACCACCCCAATTAATTTATCCTTATTATAAGAAGCCTTTACGGCTTGAATGCTTTTATCTCTTCCTACAGTAATAGGTATTACTACGCCTGGAAATAGGACCGTATTACGCAGTGGCAGAATGGGCAATAAAGAATCAATCACCATTTCTGGCTCATTCTCTTCCCCCTGCTCATTAAATGAAAATAAAGGTATAAACTCATTTTCTTCTTCCCCCTTAAACAAAAACGTCTTATCCACTATTAATACAATTTAAATTAAAGTCAAAATGACATAGCACCTTGGTCAAAACTTGGTTTTAATTAGGTATACCCTTATAAGGCAATATTGATGCCAAACTAAAATGGCTTATAAAAAAAATCCTCCCCAATAATATTGGGAAGGACCTTCTTGCAAGAAGTTTATAAACTTCTAAAATTACTTTGCAACAGCAGCTGTATCAGCTGTAGCAGCAGCAGCAGTGTCAACAGTTGCAGCAGCAGCTGTATCAACAGTTGCAACAGCAGTGTCAGTTTTTGCTTCAGTAGAAGCACCACCACATGCAGCTAGTGCAGCGATAGCGAAAATTGCGATAACTTTTTTCATTTTTTGGTTTTTTTAAGTTTAGTATCAAAAATACGTGGGCGAAGATAAACATACCCTTCAAAAATGCCAAATTTTAAGATTATTTTTTTACACACCCTCCTAATTCTACACCTAAACAGAGCACATTCTACTTCTTCCTAAAGTAGACCCTTATAGGCACACCTGTAAATTTGAAATTCGCTCTTAATTGATTTTCAAGGTAGTTACGATAAGGAACCTTAATATCATCTGGGAAATTGGTAAAAAAGGCAAAGCTTGGCACCCTGGTTGGTAACTGGGACACAAACTTAATCTTAATCACATGGCCTCTTACAACAGGGGCTTGGTATTTAAGAATAGCCTTCAACATAATATCGTTTAATTTAGAAGTAGGCACTTTACGGTGCTTATTCTCATATACTTCCAAGGCAAGTTCAATGGCTTTGAATATGCGGGTTTTTTCTATAGCAGATATGAATAGTACAGGTACATCGGTAAAAGGCGCCAGTTTGTCCTTCACTACTTTCTCGTAGTCTCGAGCCGTATTGGTTTCTTTATCTATTAAATCCCATTTGTTTATCAATACAACAATCCCCTTACCCTTCTTAGATGCAAGGCTAAATATGCTTAAATCCTGGGCGGTAACGCCTTTAGTGGCATCAACTACTAATAAACATACATCGGCCTCGTCCATGGCCTTAATAGCTCTGATAATAGAGTAAAATTCAAGATCGTCTTTCTCCTTATTCTTACGTCTAATACCTGCTGTATCAATTAGAATAAATTCCTTTTGGAACATGGTATAATGCGTATGAATCGTATCGCGCGTAGTGCCTGCAATATCACTCACAATGGTTCTATCCTGACCAATCATAGCATTCAATAAACTTGACTTCCCTACATTGGGTTGTCCCATAATGGCAATCTTAGGAATGGCCAATACTTCTTCCTCACCTTCTGCTGGTTCTGCTACTTCTTCATCGTCATTACTTACTTCTTTAATCTTGATATCGTTGGTAACAGCGTCTAAAAGCTCCCCTGTTCCACTACCTGAGATAGAACTCACAAAATAATTATGCTCAAAGCCCATTCCGTAAAACTCGGTTCCTTCTAAAGCCCTGGTTGAATTATCTACTTTGTTTACGCATACATAAACAGGCTTAGTACTTCTTCTAAGCATATCGGCCATAGAAGCGTCTAAATCGGTCAAACCTACCGCAGCATCTACCATGAATATAATAGAGTTTGCCTCTTCAATAGCAATTTTAACCTGCTTGCGAATCTCGGTTTCAAACATATCGCGAGAATCGGGTACAAAACCACCCGTATCAATTACGTTAAAAGTTTTACCCGCCCATTCAGTAACCCCGTATTGACGGTCTCTTGTAACACCGCTAATATCGTCCACGATGGCTTTTCGCTCCTCTAAGAAACGATTAAACAAAGTGCTTTTTCCTACGTTTGGCCTTCCAACAATAGCCACTGTATAGCTCATAATAATGTATATTTAATATTCAATTTTACTATTTTAATTCATTCATTATTAATATATTAAGTATATATTAATAATCGAATTATCTAGTACCCAAATTCTTTTAATTTTGTCTCGTTGTCTCTCCACTTAGGCTTCACCTTCACAAATAGTTCCAAGTACACTTTCGAGCCTATAAAATCCTCAATGTCCTTCCTTGCTAAAGTACCAATTTCCTTAATCATCTTACCCTTCTCCCCAATAATTATAGCCTTCTGGGTTTCTCTATTCACAATAATATCGGCCTGTATTTTTATTAATAAGGGCTGTTGCTTGAATGAATTTACTAACACCGCTGTATGGTAAGGAATCTCCTCCCCAAAGAGCTGGTATATCTTTTCGCGCACTAACTCACTTACAAAAAACTTAGTGGGCAAATCACTTAAGTCGTCCTCACTATAAAAAGGAACTCCTTCTGGAATCATTTCAATAACAAGTTTCAATAACCTCTCTATGTCGCTCTTATTCAACGCACTAACTGAAATAGTTTTAGTACAATAAGACTTCTCTTTAAAAAAAGCAACTGCCTCTTTTACCTGGGTGCCCACTGCCAAATCTGACTTATTTAAGACCACTACACAGGGCACTTTTAGCTTTAAAGAAGAGAATAATTCATCCAATTCCTTGATATCGTCACGCATATCCACCATTAATAAAGCCACATCGGCATCTTCCAAGGCGCTTTTCACCGCCCCCATCATTTTCTCGTGCAGCTTGTACTTTGGGTCGATAATACCGGGTGTGTCTGAGAATATAATCTGATACTCGTTTTCCTTGTTCAAAAAGGCCTTAATACGGTGGCGGGTAGTTTGTACCTTGGAAGAGACAATAGCCATTTTCTCGCCCATAATGGCGTTCAGTAAAGTGCTTTTACCGGCATTTGGCCTTCCAAATATGTTTACAAACCCTGCTTTCATTCTATTTTGATGATTTATCCCTTTAATTTCCCCCTTTTACTATGCAAACTTACTACAAAAAAAATCCGCTCTCGATAGGAATCGGGAGCGGGATGATGTTGCGAGGGAAGGGATCGAACCTCCGACCTTCGGGTTATGAGCCCGACGAGCTACCGCTGCTCTACCTCGCGATGTTTGGACCCAGATGTATTCGATTCTTTCACATTTGGATTGCCTTTATAATTAATATCACTAGCGCCACTAGAATTAGCTCTTAAAATTTCAGTTACGGTCACACCAATATTACTTGCACCAGATGCACGTAAGATGGCACCCTTTGCAGTTAAATTGAATAATTTGGCATTGCTAGCTCCTGATACTTCAACAGCTAAATCATCTACATTCCCTGTTAATTCAATGTTTGATGCACCACTTCCATCAATATCAATATTATTCGCAGTTACTTCTCCTTTGTAATCAGAGGCACCAGTTAATTGATACATTAAAGTACCTGCCTTTATATTTCCTTTAAAGTCTGAAGCCCCCGATAATTTAATTCTCATTTTAGGAGACTCAATGGTATTTACTAAATGCACATTACTTGCACCTGAAGCTGTTAATGCATCAATATCTTTAATACTAACATAGGCCTTCGTTTTATAATTGCCCCATTTTTTCCAGCTAAACCAAGTTCCATTATCACCTAGCCTTATAATTAAAGTACCGCCTACTACTTCTGTAATAATATGATCTCTGATTTCATTATTACTTGCACTTACTTTCGCTACCGGTTCGTTCTTGTCAGAGGTTCGAGGTCGAGTCCATGGTTGTTGCGGGCGAGGACTCCTGTGTGAGCCCAATCATCGCGCCACGAATCGGAATGCCTTGCTTGATCAACTGTTCTCGAACCATGCCAAGCCGGGGCGCCATGCCTGTGGCTTTGATGACGCCATCCGGACGTGTTGTTCGAATTTGTATGGCGCCTGGAGCACGGGCCATGACAACGTCGAACGGTGCCCCCTGATCCAGCAGCTTCAAAGTGGGCGACCAAACCGTGGCAACCAGTTGCGCAACG
>JBEGKS010000015.1:0-9877 GCA_041183945.1 Bacteroidota bacterium
GTCTTATTTTATTAAAGCTTATTAAAGATATTCACCCACAAGATTTTAAGTGGCAGCCCTATCCCACCCATGTGAACCCATCTGGTGCCAATCATTTATCTTTACTTTTAGGAATTCCAGATGCAGAAAAACTATTTGACCTTCCTTTAAAAGATTGGTTAAATAAAGTAGTCTCTGAATTAAAAGTTACCCAATGGGAAAAAACCATGCAGCCCTATTTACTATATGAATAAACATTCATTATGAAAAAAACATTTCTACCTAAAACCATTAGATGGACTTTATTTTTAGGATTTACTTTTCTAATTATAATGAGTTTGTTAAGATTCATTTTTGTAAATCGTTTTGCAGCACCTGTAAGCTCAGATAATGATTTAAATGCTTCCTATATTTTAGGTTTAAGATATGATGTAAGATATGTAGCTATTATAATGATGCTGATTTTACTTATATCTTATTTCAAAGCGCTAGACCCTTTTACTAAAAAATTAGGTAAGAAAATTACTATCATTTTTTGGATGCTATTTAGCACGCTTTTACTCTTTTTTTACACCACCGATTTTATTCATTATGCTTATGTGCATCAAAGACTTAATGCAAGTATCTTAAGTTATATAGACAACCCCCTTATTTCAATGCAAATGATGTGGCAGTCTTATCCCATCATTAGCATTATTGTAGTTTTTTTAATTGTTGAATGGGTCTTGTATAAATTCATCTCATTTACTTACCAGTTAAGTGATAAGTATGAAAAAGCGGGTAGTAAAATTAAAAATATAATTACGCAGGTAGTATTTTTTATTGTTCTTCTTTATAGTGCCATTGGAAATATAATTTATGAAGGCGGGCAATACCCCTTAAGGTGGAGTGACGCCTATAGTTTAGGTAGCGATTACAAAGCCAATGTGGCTTTGAACCCAATGCAGTCATTTTTTAGTACCCTTAATTTTAGATCCTCCAAAATTGACACCAATTTCATTAAAAATAATTATACTGTAATTGCAAATTACTTAGCTATACCTTCTAATGAACAAGATGCACAAAATCTTCAATTTACTAGAGTAATAAGTCCAGTAGTTAATAATCTGGAAGCTTCTAAAATTAAAAACGTTGTATTAGTAATTTGTGAATCATTTTCTGCTTATAAAAGTTCTATGATGGGTAACCCCTTAAATACTACCCCTTATTTCAATGCAATGAAAGAGCAGGGAGTATATTTCAATAGAGCCTTCTCTCCTGCTTATGGCACTGCCAGAGGTGTATGGGCCGTATTAACAGGCACACCCGATATATTAGAAGGTAAAACTTCAAGCAGGAATCCTTTAGCCGTAGACCAACATACTATTATGGCCGATTTTAAAAATTATGAAAAATATTATTTTTTAGGAGGCAGTGCTAGTTGGGCCAATATTAGAGGGGTACTTACTAATAATATATCCGACTTAAAAATAGTTGAACAAGGAAGTTATCAATCTAGTGAGATTAATGTTTGGGGTATTAGTGATAAGGATTTATTCTTAGAGGCAAACAAAACTTTAAGCAAGAATACAAAACCATTTTTTGCTATTATTCAAACAGCAGACAATCACCGACCTTATACTATTCCCGCTGATGATTTAAAAGTATTTGTTAAAAAAACAGTGCCTAAAGACTCCTTATTAAAATTTGGTTTTGAAAACAATGACGAATACAATGCATTTAGATATACCGACTTTTGTATTGAGCAATTTATAGAAGCCGCAAAGAAAGAAAAATATTTCAATGAAACCTTATTTGTATTTGTGGGTGACCATGGTATTAAAGGAGATGCTGGAAGTATGCTTCCTAGCTCTTTTACAGAACAAGGCTTAACCAATATGCATGTTCCTTTATTGTTTTATGCACCTTCTATTTTGCAGCCTAAGGAATATTCAATGCCTGTGTCTCAGGTAGATGTTATGCCAAGCATCGCCTCTATATGCAATATTCCCTATACCAATACCACTATGGGTAAAAATGTATTTAATACAGTTCAGCAAAATAATAACGCAATATTTTTATACGACGATTTTAATCAACAAATTGGAGTATTGAATAATGAATACTACTATGGGTATCAGCTTAAAAACCCTTCTAAACCTATATTTGAAAGTGTTGTCAATAATAATATAGTGAAAAACGATAGTGTACAAAAGCAAATGGATATTCTAACCAAGACCATGTATGAAACATCGAAATACATGTTAATACATAATCAAAAGCTACCTATTAAAAAGTAGTTTTTATCTTTAATAGACTTAAGAAAGTCTAATTTCTAGAAGTGAATTATTATACGCTTTCTGGCACTTCCTTTTTCTCTACTCTTTTCGTGCCTGCATACAGTTCGTATTCTAATAACCTACAATCAATAGTGGCATTGTAAAATTCTATGCGTCTGCTAGGTTTCAGTCTTACTTTCTTGGCTAATTCTAAATTTCCTGTAAAAATATAACCGGTATACCCTTTACAACTATTCTTTAAAAAGTCCCCCATTCTAGCATAAGTAGCTTCTAATTCCAACTCCTCTCCTAATCTTTCTCCATATTCTGGATTAAACATTACTACTGCACCATCAAAATTAGAAGGAACATTAGTTTGCTCGAAATCACAGTCTTGAAAATATATTAAATGATCTACGCCTGCCATAGTAGCATTTGTCTTTGCCGTTTCAGTGGCGCGCTTACTAATATCAGAGGCTATAATTTGTAGTCCAGGTATTTTAATGATTTGTTCTTTCAATTTAGCATTCTCTACCTCGTACATTTCTTTTTTATACCCTAGAATATGCATAAAGGCATACTGGGTTCTCAGTAAACCTGGAACTCTATTAGTAGCAATAAGTGCTGCTTCAATAGCTAATGTTCCTGAGCCACACATTGGATTTACAAAGGCTCCTTTTTTATTCCACTTGGTAGAAAGTATAGTGGCAGCAGCTAAAGCTTCTAACATGGGTGCTGTACCAGGTAATTTTCTATAACCATGTTTGGCTAAGGTTTCACCTGAAGTATCTAAGAAAACTTCTGCTTCATCATTTTTCCAAAATAAATACACCACTGCCCCTGCTAAATCGGAACCAGTGGATGGACGTTGTTGAGTCAGTTCACGCATTCTATCAACAATGGCATCCTTCACTCTTAAATTAGCAAATAAATTCGTTGATATAGTCGGATGAAATACATTACTAGTAACTGAAAAATAACCTTTTGGATCAATCACCTTTTCCCAAGCAATCTTTACTAAATTATTATAAAGCTCATTTGGGTCATTACAAATGAATGACTTTAAAGAATACATTACCTGACTGGCGCATCTTAAGTTTAAATTCAACTTAATACAATCCTGCACAGTACCCGTTAGCTCCACGCCCGTTTGAAAAACCCTGTCTGGTGTAAAACCCAAGGCTACGACTTCTTTGCTTAAAGCAGGCGCTAACCATTTATGACAGGTAATGATAATTTTACTGGGAGTGGTGAAAACTTGCATGCAGCGAAGGTATTTTAAAAAAAACAAAAGGGCTTCAATTGCTTGAAACCCTTTTCTCTTATTCTGTGGGGGCACACGGGTTCGAACCGCGGACCCTCTGCTTGTAAGGCAGATGCTCTAAACCAACTGAGCTATGCCCCCTTTTGAGGACTGCAAAAATAGGGTTCAAATAGGAATTCCCCAAAAAAAAGGTGATTTAATTTAATTGTACCGCAGGAAGCCTAGTAGATTGACTATCATATACAAAAAGCTCTACTATTTCATAGTTCCAATACTTACTTAAAGGTGATTTATCCAAGATATCTTCCACTTCTTTTTTGGTATTGGCATTAATAGTAATCCATGAATTTTGCACTTCCATACTCACCGCATAGGTGTCTATAATTCCCTTATTCAATAAATAATTGATATAAGTTCTATGAGGTGGCACTAAGGACATAAAATCCTCATCCATTTCAAAAGATATAATAGCTTGGTATTTTTTCATGGTTTATATACTTATACTAAGGTACACTAAGTATTGAAAATTAAAAATGATTTTTAGGGGATACTATAATAACCAATTCTGCCCCCTGACCCTGCTAAAAATACTGATTTTGTATTAGGTTGTTTACGAACTACATGGAAGCTTTCAGTTGATATTAAATCCCAGATTTCCCCTTTGTTATTAGAAATATCTACCCCTGAAGTTCCGCAAGCAATTAAAATAGAATTAGTAATATACTCAACACCCGATCTATATCCGTTTGGATATCCAATAGTTTTATCAATTACCCATGATGATTTTCTTTTTGATTGCCATTTTTGATCGCTATTGGGCTGCACCATTAATTTCAAACCCACTGCACTTTGTATTCTACTAGTATCTTTCATAAAATCTCCACCCACAATCATAATTCTATTTCCATTAGGTGAGATAGCCATACTATTGGCACCCGTCGATTTTCCACCTTGTATTATGGGAATATCCATGGCTGAACCACTTATCCAAAGTCTAGATCTCATGCCTCCTGAAACTAAAAAATCTTCTTTACTAAGTTGTGCAATATTAGAACCACTTGAAGCAAAAAAAGCTTCTCCTTTTTCTAAAGGGGTTTTAAAATAAGTAGAAGGAACTTGATTCCAATGTTCTCCTTTATCATTAGTGCTTAATAAAAAAATTGAATTACGAATGGGGTCTCCCACTACTAATCCATTGGAAACATCTTTAAAATGAATGGCATCTAAAAACATAAGGGTATCGGCATTCTCATATACTTTATACCAGGACTTTCCACCATCCTTGGTTTTTAAAATAACCGCAGGTGCAGCCACAGCCACTATAATAGCTTCTTTCTCATCCCATGCATGAATGGATCTAAAATCTCTAGTTTCATATCCTTGTACTTGCATCCATTCAAAATTGGTTCCGCCATTTACAGATAATGCAATACTCCCCTTAGATCCACTAGCCCAAATAGTATTGGTACTTGGCACAGACATGCCTCTAATGCTCACTCCTTTTTGCTGAGTAAGTATTTTTATGGAATTATTATCCGAATTTTGAGCAAAACTTATTTGAAAGAAAACTGAAAAACAAATAAGCAATAAATTTAATTTTTTCATAGCGCCCTATTTTAATGACTTAAAGATACGATATGATACCTTATTGGATGAGTAGAACACAATTAATGTTAGGAGATGAGCAAGTAACAAATTTAATGCAGAAAAATGTATTGGTGATTGGGCTTGGTGGTGTGGGAGGCATATGTGCAGAGATGATTGTAAGAGCCGGTATTTGTAAAATGACTATTGTAGACAATGACACTATTGATGCTAGTAATATTAATAGACAAATTCCTGCCTTGCATTCCACCGTCAAAATGTCTAAAGCAAAAGTATTGGCAGCAAGATTATTGGATATTAATCCCAAACTTGATTTAACAGTAAAGGAATTTTATATAAAAGAAGAGATTACTACAGCCCTACTTGAGTCTGCTCCATGGGATTATGTGGTTGATTGTATTGATACTTTATCTTCTAAAGTTTTTTTAATCAAAAAATGTTTCGATATGAAATTACCCATTGTAAGTTCAATGGGTGCGGGTGGAAAATTAGATCCCTCTCAAATTAAAGTCACCGATTTATCCAAAACCCATGAATGTAATTTGGCTAGATATGTGAGAAAACGTTTACAAGCCTTAGGCATAAAAAAGGGTTTGAAAGTAGTATTTAGTCCTGAAAAACCCGACCAATCTCGCATTATTGAAACAGAGAATGCCTTTCCCAAGAAGTCCATTATAGGAACTTTAAGCTATATGCCTGCTATTTTTGGCTGCACGGTGGCCAGTGTGGTAATCAGAGACTTATTGCCAATTGATTGATTTATAGGCTTGTTTTCTTTGAAATCAGGCTTATTTTTCATTAAATTTGCAGCCTAAGAAATAAAGAGGGTTCGGTAGCTCAGCTGGATAGAGCGTCATCCTTCTAAGATGAGGGCCATTGGTTCGAATCCAATCCGAATCACAAAGCCTATCACGAAAGTGATAGGCTTTTTTAATGCGAGATGTGTCAAGAGCTTGCTCTTGTAAGCTATCGAGTATTAAAAAAGCCAAGGATACCGAGTATCGGTATCCTTGAAAGGCTTTGGGTAAGTTTGAGGAAACGGATCAACGAGCGTAGCGAGGTAATCCTTTTCCTTGAAAGGCTTTATATATCTCATCATCTGTAATTGATTTTTTCATAAATTCATAGAAATTATCTCTATGAAAAGAATATTGACTTTTTCTATACTAAGCATAGTTGCCATTATGTTTTGTACAAGTCTTAAGGCACAAAATACCGATGTAATACATAAAGTAGTTATTCAATTAAATACAGCCGACACTTCTGCCTGGTCTTCTACCATTGGCAATATTAAAAATTTACAAAAATTATGGCCGAATAATGTAGTGGTAGAAGTGGTCGTACATGGAAAAGCTTTAGACTTATTAGTGGCTGCAAAAACGCATTTAGCCAACGAAGTGATTGAAATGTCCAAAACCAATGTACAATTTTCTGCCTGTGAGAATTCTATGCGCAAGCATCATATAGACAAAAGTGAATTACTAAGTATAGCGAATACCGTTCCTTCAGGCGTTGCTGAAGTAATACTAAAACAAGAAGCAGGTTGGTCTTATTTAAAAGCGGGTGTGAATTAATATTGCTTTTAATAATCTACTATGCGTCGAAGTATCTTTTTTACTCTATTCTTTATAGCTGCATTGGTTTCTACCTATTATAGCTTCCGTAGAAGTGCTAAAGAACAAGAAACTGCCATGCTTAAAATAATTCAAGGCATGGATACTTCGGCATGGGTGGGTTCCTCCCCTTATCAGATTCCTGTTGAAACTGAAAAAGGAAACTTAATTCGTTATGGTTATGAATTAATAGCTCATACTTCAAAGTATTTAGGGCCAAAAGGAATAGTGCAGCAATCTACCAATGGAATGAATTGTCAAAACTGTCATTTAGAAGCAGGCACTAAACCCTGGGGATTAAATTATGGTTCCGTGTATTCTTCTTATCCAAAATTTAGAGAGCGTTCGGGTAGCATTGAAACTATTTATAAAAGAGTGAACGATTGTATGGAGCGGAGTTTAAATGGTAAAGCCTTAGATACCAACTCCAAAGAAATGAAAGCCATCTACGCATATATTAAATGGTTAGGTGATGAAGTGCCTAAAGGCAAAAAAGTAAAAGGCTCAGGCATTGAAATTTTACCCTACTTAAAAACTGCAGCTAGTCCAGAAGAAGGAAAAATTGTTTACATGCAGAATTGTCAAAGATGTCATTTATCAAATGGTGAGGGCGTTATGGATTCTACTGGTAAAATGTATTTGTACCCTCCATTATGGGGCAGTCATAGTTATAATGATGCAGCAGGATTATTTCAATTATCAAAACTAGCTGGCTTTATAAAAAACAATATGCCTAATGGAATAAATTATCATGCACCTAGTATTAGTAATCAAGATGCTTGGAATTTGGCTGCCTATATAAATGCACAACCAAGACCTAGTAAAGATAAATCCAAGGACTGGCCATTACTTGCAACCAAACCAATTGACTACCCTTTTGGCCCTTATTCTGATTCCTTTTCAGAAAAGCAACATAAGTTCGGCCCCTTTGAGCCCATTGCATTAGCAAAGAAAAATAAGTAATATATATTTATGACTAGTCCTATTAATTATTTACTAAAATCAATTACGTGATGATTTCCACTTATCATGAAGTACTTTAATAAAATAGCCCCCTACTACACTTCTAGCTTGAAAACCAATTTGTTTACCATTTAAAGTTTCATGCCAATCACTTAAAGGCACTCTAGTGGGTGTACTTGTCGAAAACTTATATACTGGGTTAATTAATTTATCAAAATCGCCTTGGTTGCTTGATAAAGTAGCTGTCCAAGTAATCCAATCCGACTTGGTATAGGATTTACGACTATCTAGAGGTAAACCAAATTCATTTTGCTTAGTTAAATAATAAGCCACTTCTGCGTCGTATACTTTTTGTGGAAATAAATGAAAGCCAAATAATTTATCCCAAACCATATTATACTTTTGACTCCAAGTATTTTTATCATTGTAAGTTAAAGCATAATGGTCTCCTGCATTGGCTAAGTCTTGCCATTTAGCAGCCATTTCAGTAGCTATTCGATTATACTTAGTTGCGATCTCTTTCTTGCCAAGCATTTCAGCCATCATTGAATAAGACCTAATACCTACAATGGCTTTAATAGCTAAATTGGCGTTACGCGCTAAATGACCTGCAAAATCATCGGTACATAATTGATTCACCGGATCCAATCCTTCTTTCTCTAAGAACTGAACCCACTGCGTTAAAGTAGTCCAATGTGCTGCGGCATAACTAGCATTACCCTCCGATTTTACAATGGCTCCAGCAAGAATAATCATATTACCCGATTCTTCTACCGGCATACCTTCTGGATAAGTTTGTCCATTCGCTAAAGGATAAGTACCTAAATCATGGGCAGCATAAGGTTGTTTGTATAATCCACTCTTTTCACTAAAATAAAATATTCCATTTAACATCCCCTTCATTAAAGAAGGATTATAGTTTAAAAATAAAGGGGCACTTGGATAAGTAACATCTACGGTATTAATACTTCCATTGCTAAAATTTTCTTTAGATAAAAATAAAAGCTCCCCATTTTGTTTACTTTTCACTAAATTATGAGCAGCCACTGCTTGTCTATAAGCAGTTATACAAAGTTTAGCATAGTTATCACCTCCAGCAACTAAGGCGTCATTATAAATTTGTTTATTGAACCTATCGCATTTAGCAATAACATTGGTATATTCTGTATTAGCTAATTGTAACATTTTATCCATATTCATGGAAGGATCTAATTTCCACCAAGGGTCTAAACTTTCTTTAAAATATTGGATAGCCTTAATTTCATCATAGGCTACCAATAATACATGGTCTGTTTCAGTATCGCGCGCTGTATCTGTATTGAAAATAGTATTAATAGATAAATTACTTCCTTGTGTAGTAGTTGACTTACTTGTTACTTCTTTAGCAGCATTTATTCCACTCGTATTTGAAATAAAATCAGAACTAGCTTCATTTATAGATTGAATAGATTGTTTTGAATGATATTTATTTGCCGCTATATAAGCATAGCCCCAATCAATTCTAAGGTCATCTCCGCTTTTTTGTAAGATGGGTTGTTCAACTGTTCCTAGTTTTAAGACATTTAAATTTTGAGTAGTGTATCCACTCGCTATCATTGGCTCTGTGCCTTTGTTAGAAGCAATAGCCGAACTTGTTCCTACATATATTTGAACTACATGTTTTTTACCATCCTTAGACTTTGTTTTCATGGAAATATAAGATACAGGACGAGATAGTATATTAATATCTGTAATAATTAATGGTGAAGTAAAGGCAACTGATAATGAAACTGCTCCACAATTAAATTGATAAGTAGTTTGTGTTGCAGACATATTCACCGACAACTGTTTCGCCTGCATAATTTTATCATTCTCGCTAGCGGATTCTTGTTTACCTAAAAATTTATACACTTGGTTGTCTACTTTAATGAGACCCACCATGGACTGATTAGAGCCTGTCCAATGTTTAGTAGTAGATTCATTTAGATTATCGGTAAATGACCAAATACTAAAATAAGGGTTATGGGTAATTAAAGGATAGGCAGGTGCTTTGGACACTTGCGCTATAGAACTATGAGCAATCAAATTCAAACTAATGATTAAAACAGCTGTAAAACGTTTCATAATATTTTATATAAATGGTCAAAAATTATAGCCAAATAAATATACTAAAATAGGAGCATCTAACCCCTATTATCCTATTTTTTAGTATAAAC
>JBEGKS010000016.1:0-10354 GCA_041183945.1 Bacteroidota bacterium
AATTAAATTCAGTGGTATCGGTTCTAGCGCCTAAGTGAATGATGATATCAATTTCATGTTCATCATTTATAAGTTGATCTAAAAAAGCCTGACGCTCAATAACCTTTGTATATGTTTTTTGCTCCCAGTTTTTTCTTTTCTCCTCTACACCAAAATCATCCACCAATAATAAATTAGTAAAACCTTTTTCATTTAAATACTGAACCATCACAGAGCCAATAAAGCCTGCAGTACCCGTTATGACTATGGTTGGTTGTTTGGTCATTAATTAAGAAGCTAATTTATTTTCAATAGAAGTATCATAACTATTTTTCCAACTAGCAATGCTTCCCCAATTTTCTCCTTCTACAGTTATAGTACCTTCTGTTACTTTACCCAAAACAGTAAAGTCAATATTTAATTTCTTAGCAACCGCTTCAATACTTGCTAACTGTGCGCTTGTACATGAAACTACTACTCTAGATTGCGCCTCGCCCATCCAATAAGCGTCTTTTCTTAAATTACTTACATTTGAACTTACTTCAAAACCTTTGTTGTTATAAAATGCAGACTCTAATAACCTTTGTTGTTATAAAATGCAGACTCTAATAAAGTTATAATTAATCCACCCTCACTAATATCATGTGCACTTATAATTGAATGGTCTTTAATTAAAGTACTCACTAATTGTTGTAAAGCAAATTCTTCTTCTAAATCAAAATAAGGCGCTTGAGAATGCGTCACCCCTTTTAATTTATTTACATATTCAGAAGATCCAATATCATTTCTTTGTTTACCTAATAAAACAATAGCATCGCCATTATTTTTGAAATCTAAGGTCATTCTGTTTTTCATATCTTCTACAATACCTACCATACCAATGGTGGGCGTAGGAAATACAGGACCATCTGGGTTTTGATTATAGAAACTCACATTACCCCCTGTTACAGGTGTATTAAATTTTCTACAAGCTGCGCCCATGCCTTCAACCGATTTTACAAACTGATAATACACTTCCGGATCATAAGGATTACCAAAGTTCAAACAGTTCGTAACTCCAATAGGCTCACCACCAGAACAAACAATATTTCTTGCAGCTTCTGCTACTGCTATCATGGCACCCACTTCAGGATTTGCATAAACATATTTACTATTACAATCTACTGTCATTGCTAATGCTTTGCCCGTTCCTTTTGCAATAACCACCGATGCATCACTTGGTGCATTGGTAGAAGTATTTGCAGCACCTACCATGCTATCGTATTGTGTGTATATCCAACGCTTAGATGCAATGTTAGGAATTTGCACTAATTGCTTTACCGATTCTTGTAAGTTCGTAGTATCTGCTACTGAACTCATATCAAACGCATTCACCTTTGCTAAATAAGCGGGTGCTGCGTATTCACGCGTGTATTGAGGAGCACCTCCACCTAAAACTAATTCATAAGCAGGAAGTGAGGCTTCTAAAACGCCGTTCATATAAAAATCTAATAAACCGTCATCGGTTACTTCTCCAATATTAGAACAAGACAAATCCCATTTTTCAAAAACTGCTAATACTTGTGCTTCTTTTCCTTTTTCAACCACCATCAACATTCTTTCTTGGCTCTCACTTAATAATAATTCCCAAGCCTTCATGTTTTGTTGACGCGTAGGAACTTTATCTAAATCAATGCGCATACCTACTTGACCTTTTGCACTCATCTCTGCAGTAGAACATATAATACCTGCTGCACCCATATCTTGCATACCTACTACTCCACCTGTTTCAATTACTTCTAAACAAGCTTCTAATAATTTTTTCTCTTGGAAAGGATCACCCACTTGCACTGCTGGTAATTCTTCTACACTATCCGCTGTAATTTCTGCAGATGCAAAACTTGCACCACCAATACCATCTTTACCTGTGGCACTTCCTACAAAAAATACTGGATTGCCTTTACCTAATGCAATGGCACTAACTGTTTTACCAGCTTTTACAATTCCCACACTCATTGCATTCACTAATGGGTTGGTATGATAACACTCTTCAAAATATAATTCACCACCTACTGTAGGCACACCAAAACAGTTTCCATAATGTCCAATACCATGCACAACACCTGCTAATAAACGTTGTGTTTTTTTATCTTCTAATTTTCCAAAACGTAAACTATTCAATGAAGCAATAGGCCTGGCACCCATGGTAAAAATATCTCTTTGAATTCCACCTACACCTGTCGCCGCTCCTTGAAAAGGTTCCAATGCACTTGGGTGGTTATGCGATTCTATTTTAAATACGACTCCGTAATCATTTCCAATATCCATTAAGCCCGCATTTTCTTCACCCGCTGCTACCAACATTCTACCTCCATCACGAGGTAAAGTTTTTAACCACTTGATAGAATTTTTATAACTACAATGCTCTGACCACATTCCACTAAAAGCGCATAGCTCTGTGAAATTAGGCGTGCGTCCTAGTTTCGTTTTTATACTTTCAAATTCTTCAGGCGTTAATCTTAATTGCTGGGCGGTTTTGACGGTAATTTCCATTAGTGTTTTCTTATTCTTTATAGATGACGCGAAGGTACAAAAGGGATATGGAAGCTTATGCTTCATTTACCAACATTATCACTATTAAAATGTGTAAGAAAAACTTGCTTATTGATAACCAATTGATTGGAGTATAAATTAATATTATTAAATTATTTAATGTTTATATTTTATGCATAAATATGAATAAATCTGAGTTTTTATTTTTTCAATAATGCAATTCTTTATTATTTTCGTGCCGAAATATAGAATTTCGAAGCTATTTCATCATATATTTTATTTTATTAATATTTTAAAAATCCACCCTATGGCAGTTTCAAAACTAGAGTACATCTGGCTAGATGGTTACAAACCAACTCAATCATTAAGAAGTAAAACAAAAATTGAAAAAGATTTCAGTGGCAAATTAGCCGATTGCGATATGTGGTGTTTTGATGGTTCTTCAACCGAACAAGCACCAGGAGGTTCAAGTGACTGTTTATTAAAACCCGTTTTCATTTGTAAAGATCCAGGTCGCAGAGATGCTTATTTAGTGATGTGTGAAGTATTAAGTTCTGATGGAACAGCTCATTCTACCAACGGAAGAGCTACTATCGAAGATGATGATAATGATTTTTGGTTTGGTTTTGAACAAGAATATTTTTTATGGAACCCCGCTACTAATAAACCATTAGGTTTTCCAGAAGGTGGTTACCCAGGACCACAAGGACCTTATTATTGTTCAGTAGGTGCGAATAATGCTTATGGAAGAAATATTGTTGAAGAACACTTAGACGCCTGTATTGACGCGGGTTTGAACATAGAAGGTATTAATGCAGAAGTAGCTGCAGGTCAATGGGAATTTCAAATTTTTGCAAAAGGTGCTAAAGAAGCAGGAGATCAAATTTGGATTGCTCGTTACTTATTAGAAAGAATTGGTGAAACTTATGGAGTATCTATTAACTGGCATTGTAAACCATTAGGTACTTTAGATTGGAATGGTTCTGGTATGCATGCAAACTTCTCTAACACTACATTAAGAACTTGCGGTAAGAAAGAAATATATGATACTATTTGTGAAGCCTTCCGTCCTGTCGTAAAAGAACATATTGAAGTATATGGCGCAGACAACCATTTACGTTTAACCGGCAAACATGAAACAGCAAGTATTCATGATTTCTCTTTCGGTGTTTCTGACAGAGGCGCTTCTATTCGTATTCCGATTGGTGCGGTAGAAAAAGGTTGGAAAGGATGGTTGGAAGATCGTCGTCCAAATTCAGCAGCAGATCCTTATAAAGTTGCTGCTAGAATTATCAAGACTGTGAAAACTGCAAAGGTTTAATAATCAAGGAATTTTAGATATATCCAACATAATATGTGTTTTTTAATTGAATCCCCCGAGAAATTGGGGGATTTTTTGTTGATTACTCCTACCAAAATGCCCCTACCTTTGGTTTATTCTCAAATATAAAAAATAACTATATGTCTTTAAGATTCGATGCTGTCAATCATGTAAGTCATGACCGCTCCAATAACCCAGAAGTACATTCTCAAAAAATTACCGCCATTTTTGGTGAAAGTGTTTTTAATGTAAAAACGGCAAGAGAATATTTAAGCGATGAGGCTTATAAAAGTTTAGTGAATAGTATTAAAGGTGCAAAAAAAATTGATCGTGCAGTAGCAGGTCAAATTGCTACAGGTATTCGTGCTTGGGCAGAAACAAAAGGAGTTACACATTTTACGCATTGGTTCCAACCCTTAACAGGTACCACTGCAGAAAAGCATGATTCATTTTTTACATTAAAATCGGATGGAACTGCCATAGAAGAATTTGATGGCGCTGCTTTAATACAACAAGAACCAGATGCCTCTAGTTTTCCAAGTGGTGGATTGAGAGCAACTTTTGAAGCAAGAGGTTATACTGCATGGGACCCTTCATCTCCCCCATTCATTATTGAAATTGGAAATGGTAAAACATTATGTGTACCTACTATATTCGTTTCTTATACGGGTGAATCATTAGATTATAAAGCGCCTTTAATGAAAGCCACTGAAGCTTTGAATAAAGCAGCTGTAACAGTTTGTAATTTATTTGATAAAAATGTAAGTAAGGTAACGCCTACTTTAGGTTGGGAGCAAGAATATTTTGTAATTGATGAAGCACTCGTAAATGCAAGACCCGATTTAGTTCAATGCGGAAGAACCGTTTTTGGCGCAGCACCTGCTAAGGGACAACAATTAGAAGATCATTATTTTGGATCGATTCCAGAAAGAGTCTACGCTTTTATGCGTGACTATGAAAATGAATCATACAAATTAGGTATTCCTTTAAGAACAAGACATAATGAAGTAGCACCTGCTCAATTTGAGTGTGCCCCAATTTTTGAAGAAGTGAATATTGCAGTTGACCATAACATTTTATTAATGGATGTAATGAGTCGTGTTGCTAAAAGACATCATTTAGTAGTACTACTGCATGAAAAACCATTTGCAGGTATTAACGGAAGTGGTAAACATAATAACTGGAGTTTAGCAACCGATACAGGTGTGAACTTATTAGCACCTGGTAAAACACCTAAGACCAATTTAATGTTCTTGACTTTCTTTGTCAATACTATTAAAGCTGTGCATGATTACGCCGATATTTTAAGAGCCTCTATTGCTTCTGCTTCTAATGATTTTAGATTAGGCGCGAACGAAGCCCCTCCTGCAATTATTTCTGTATTCGTAGGTGAGTATTTAACGAAGGTATTGAACGATGTGGAAAGCCGCGTGGGCACTAAGTTTGACGAGCAAGATGAAGCCATTTTAAAATTAGATTTACACCGTAGCATTCCTGAATTATTATTAGACAATACCGATCGTAACCGTACCTCTCCCTTCGCTTTCACTGGAAATAAATTTGAATTCCGCGCGGTAGGCTCTACTGCTAATTGTGGTCATCCAATGACTATTCTAAATACCATTGTGGCAGACACTTTAAACAAGTTTGCAGCAGAAGTAGAAGCCTTAACAGAGAAAGGTGACAAGAAAGAGATTGCCATTATGCAAGTGATTCAAAAATATATCGTATCAAGTAAAAAGATTTTATTTGAAGGCGATGGTTATAGCGAAGAGTGGCATAAAGAAGCAGAGAAAAGAGGTTTGCCTAATTTAAAGACAACGCCTATTGCATTAGATGCGATGGTAACTGAGAAGGCAAAGAAATTATTTAAAGAAAATAATATTTACTCGCACAGTGAATTGGAAGCGCGTTATGAAATTGAATTAGAGAAGTATATTAAAAAAGTACAAATTGAAGCGCGTATAATGGGTGACTTAGCCACTAACCATATTATTCCTGCTGCACTTAAATATCAAAACGAGTTATTGAAAAATGTAAGCTTGCTTCGTGAAGCAGCCTTACCAGAAAAATTATACAAAGGTCAGTTGGCATTATTAAAAGATGTTAGCACACATATTCAACAAGTTTATGATAACGTAGATGCGATGGTGGAAGCACGTAAAGTAGCCAACAACATTGTAAATTCAAGGGAAAAAGCCATTGAATACGAGGCAAAAGTAAAAGCACAATACTTTGATAAGATCCGCTACCACGTTGATAAATTAGAGCAATTGGTAGATGATGAATTATGGACCTTGCCTAAGTACAGAGAGTTATTATTCTTACGTTAATTAAAAGCAATACCCCAAAGTGATAAAGTACAAAAAGGTCCCGAATTTTCGGGACCTTTTTAATATCATTATTGTTAGTTTTATAGGTGCTTATTTTAAAATTTAAGCACCTATAAAACTATTAGGTCCCGAATTTTCGGGACCTTTTTTTATGAGGTAATGATAATTTTATAAAACAATTTTGAACGAGCTTTCGAGCACCTGGCAGAGCGAGCGAAGAATTAGTATTATAAAATTTACTTTATTTTAAAAGTTTCGAGGAACTTAGTTGTGAAGTTTCCTTTTCTAAAATCTTCGTTCTGCATTAATTGTAAATGGAATGGAATAGTTGTTTTCACTCCTTCAATCACATACTCGCTTAATGCACGATACATTGTATTAATAGCTTCTTCACGGGTTTGAGCCACTGTGATTAATTTACCAATCATTGAATCGTAGTAGGGAGGAATTACATAGCCTGCATATACATGACTATCCACACGCACACCATGTCCACCTGGGGTATGGAGTACTGTTATTTTTCCTGGCGAAGGTCTAAAATCATTGTAAGGATCTTCTGCATTGATACGACATTCAATGGCGTGGAATTGTGGTTCATAATTCTTTCCAGAGATTTTTTCACCAGCAGCAATTTTTATTTGCTCTTTAATTAAATCATAGCTCACCACTTCTTCTGTAACACAATGCTCTACTTGAATACGCGTATTCATTTCCATGAAATAAAAATTACGATTCTTATCTACTAAAAATTCTACCGTACCAACACTCTCGTAATTAATAGCGCTTGCTGCTTTAATAGCAGCCTCACCCATGCGTTGACGAAGTTCTGGTGTCATAAAAGGTGAAGGAGATTCTTCCACTAATTTTTGATGTCTTCTTTGAATAGAACAATCACGCTCACTCAAATGACAAACATTTCCATATTGGTCTCCTGCTACTTGTATTTCTATATGTCTTGGTTCTTCCACGAATTTCTCCATGTACAACCCATCGTTTTTAAAACTGGCACCTGCTTCCATCTTAGCCGTTTCAAATGCTTTTTCAATTTCTCCTTCATTCCATACTACACGCATTCCCTTGCCACCCCCACCTGCAGTGGCTTTGATAATCACTGGGTATCCAATTTCTTTTGCTAATTTTTTAGCAGCATTAACATCTTCCAATAAACCTTCTCCACCCGGTACTACAGGAACCCCTGCTTTAATCATGGTTTCTTTGGCAGTAATTTTATCACCCATGCTATTAATCATATCGGGTGTTGGCCCAATAAATTTAATACCGTGGTCGGCACAGATTTGTGCAAACTTTGCATTCTCTGCTAAAAAACCATAACCCGGATGCACTGCATCGGCATTGGTAATTTCACAGGCAGCCATGATATGTGGAATATTTAAATAGGATTCTTGTCCTTTAGGACCACCTATACAAACAGCTTCATCAGCAAACTTTACATGCAAACTATCTTTATCTGCTGTAGAATAAACGGCCACTGTTTTAATGCCCATCTCTCTGCAGGTTCTAATAATACGTAAAGCAATTTCGCCACGATTGGCTATCAAAATCTTTTTGAACATTTTTCTGAATTAAAATTTGAAAATGGGTAATGTTTATTCTGGTTGAACCAAGAATAAAGGTTGGTCATACTCCACTGGGCTGGCATCTTCTACCAAAATTTTCACAATGGTTCCTTTGACTTCACTTTCAATCTCATTGAAAAGCTTCATCGCTTCAATAATACATACCACTTTACCTGGAGCTACTACTGTTCCTTCCTCAGCCATTAATGGCTTGTCTGGAGCGGCTCTTCTATAAAAAGTACCAATCATTGGACTTTTAATGGTCAATAAATTTGTGGCAGCTGGAGCTACTGGTGCGGCTGGCGCAGCAGAACTAGCTGCAGAAGGAGCTGCCATGGCTACTGGGGCTGCTGCATAAGTTGCAGGTACCGAGTTCACGGTTACATGCTCTTCTTTTTGTTTAATGGTTACTTTACCATCCTTATCTTCGATGCTAATTTCACCGATATTACTCTTGTTAACTACTTTAATTAAATCGTGAATTTGTTTCAAGTCCATATTTGGCAATTTTGGGTAAAATTGGTGTTTTTTTACTAAAAAACACAAAAAAAGGGGCTTTTTTTATTAAAAATGGGCATTTTTTGCCAAAAAAATACCCCGAGGATTCGGGGTATTTTAAGCTATTTGAGACCTATTTAAAGGCTTAAAATAGCTTAAAAAAACAAAAATGTCACGAAGCTTCGGGACATTTTTAAAATCAATTAGAGTGATTTTATGAGGACTTATATTTCAATAAAGTCCGATATAAAGAAAGGGGCTCCTTTATGGGGTCCCTTTAAAAATCATAAGAGTGATTTTATGAGGACTTATATTTCAATAAAGTCCGATATAAAATCTATTTGACTCTTTCTACATATTCACCATTCTTAGTATTAATTCTGATTCTTTCTCCTTCATTTACAAATAAAGGCACCATCACGGTTGCGCCTGATTCAATGGTTGCCGCTTTCAAAGCACGCGTTGCAGTATCCCCTTTTACCCCATTTTCACAATAAGTAATCAACACCTCAATCTTTTCGGCTAATTCAGCACCAATAGGCATTTCTGTTTCCGTATTCATGAATACGAATACTTCGGCGCCTTCAATCAAATATTGAGGAGCATCGATCATTTCCTCAGCCATTGCGATTTGCTCAAAAGTCTCATTATTCATAAGGTTATAGCCACTGTCATCCTTATAAAGGAATTGGTAGGTCTTTTTTTCAACACGCACTGGGAAAATGTTTTCACCACTATTCCATGTCTTTTCAATTGATCTTTTATTATCTACTCCTTTAAGCTTAGCCCAAATTTTAGCAGCCGCTCTAGCAGTTTTGTTTTCTCCAAACTCCACTACAGTATATAAATTATTATCCAATTTTAGAATCATTCCACGACTAATGTCTGATGTTGTTGCCATAATTTTAATTTTTATTTGTCTGACGAGGGACAAAAGTACTACATGAAAGCCATTTATAAAAAAACATGGAATTTTTGTTGAGAAATAAGGGCAAAAAAACTGGGTTTAGCCTATTTTTGCGCCACAAATAACAAATTCACGCATAATGTCAGTATTAGTTAATAAAAACTCAAAGGTCATCGTTCAAGGTTTTACCGGAACTGAAGGTAGTTTTCATGCAAGTCAAATGATCGAATATGGAACGCAATTAGTGGGTGGGGTAACTCCAGGTAAAGGCGGAACAACTCATTTAGATAGACCCGTATTTAATACCGTTGCAGATGCTGTAAAAAATACAGGTGCGGATGTGAGTATCATTTTTGTACCTCCTGCTTTTGCTGCGGATGCGATCATGGAAGCCGCTGATGCAAATATTGCTTTAGTAGTATGTATCACGGAAGGTATTCCTGTGCAGGATATGATAAAAGCAAAAAACTATTTATTAGGTAAAACAACACGTTTGATAGGACCCAATTGTCCAGGTATCATTACAGCTGAAGAATGTAAAGTGGGTATCATGCCAGGATTTATTTTTAAGAAAGGAACCATCGGTATTGTTTCAAAAAGTGGAACGCTTACTTATGAAGCAGCTGATCAAGCAGTTAAAGCTGGCTTGGGTGTTTCAACTGCCATTGGTATTGGTGGTGATCCAATTATTGGAACTACGACTAAAGAAGCGGTAGAATTATTAATGAATGATCCTGCAACGGAAGGTATTATCATGATTGGTGAAATTGGTGGAAGCATGGAAGCAGATGCTGCCAATTGGATCAAAGATAATTTGAAAAAACCTGTAGTTGGATTTATCGCAGGTCAAACAGCGCCTCCAGGCCGACGCATGGGTCACGCTGGCGCGATTGTTGGTGGTGCAGATGACACTGCTGCTGCTAAAATGAAAATCATGGCAGAATGTGGCATTCACGTTTGCGCTAGTCCTGCAGACATTGGAATCACAATGGCAAAGGCATTAAAAAAATAATTATTTAAATTAAGCATACTGAAATCCCTTATCCTAAAACGATAAGGGATTTTTTATTGTAAGTTTGTTATATGAAACGCGCCATTATTTTATTTTTATTTTTTACAATCTGCTTTTATACACAGGCGCAAAATTTAACAAGCGTTAATAAAAAGCCCAGTATTCAAATTCAATGCACCACGCCCACTATATTAT
>JBEGKS010000017.1:0-10058 GCA_041183945.1 Bacteroidota bacterium
AAGCTATATAAATAGCGCTTTAAGAAAAAAATTAGAAGTTAACCAATCACCTACAAAATTTGGTGGTCCTACTGATGGCGTGGGTGCATTAACACAAGACGTCATTGCTGCTCCATTAGCTACTACCACTACTAATGTTACAAGATATGATTATCAAGATTATATTTTTAGAACAGCTGCTGGAACAGACAATACTATTTCAATAAGCGGAGGTACAGATAAAACTAAATACTATTTTGGTGGATCTTATTTCTTTAATCAAGGTATCATTAATAATACCGATTTCCAAAGATTTAGTTTTAGAACCAATATTGACCAAACAGTAAACAAATGGATGAGTATGAACTTAGGTATTAACTACACTAATTCAGCTGCGAATGAAAAACCAGATGGTCAATCATTCTTCTCTCCTACTAACTCTATTACCATTATCGGTAACTTCCACAATATATGGGAAAGAGATGCCAATGGCAATATAAAAGCAGTGGGTGAAAGAGGTAGAGTAAACCCTGTTTCTGTAATGGAAGATATAAAGCAAAAACAAGCAACAAACAGAGTTATCTCTAATTTTGGTATTAAGTTAAAACCCATCAAACATTTATCTGTTGATTATTTAATGGGTATTGATAACTACTCTCAAAATGGTACTACTTATATCCCTCCTTATTCTTACAACGCAAGTACAGGATTTTATGGAGGTGGTGCTACATTAGATCCTACTCAAAATGGTTATGCTAGTGCTGCAAGCAATAGCTTCTTCCAAATTAACCATGATTTAAATGCCAACTATAATATTGACATCACACGTGATATTAATTCAACTACACAAGTAGGTTTTTCTCAACAATACGAGAAAAATAATTACATCTTATACCAAGGAAGAGGATTCGCTCCTTTTATTCAAACAGTAAATGGTGCTAGTACTATTTTACCTGGTGTAGATGATAGAAGTGAAATTTCAGTATCTGGTACTTATATCCAACAAAACTTTAAATACAGAAACTACTTATTCTTAACAGGCGCCATTAGAAAAGATGGTTCAAGTGTATTTGGTGCAAACCAACGCAACCAAACTTATAAGAAAGGAAGTTTGAGTTTTGTAGTGTCTAGCACAGATACTTGGAATAATTTAGGTATTTCAAAACTGATTGACTTATTTAAATTAAGAGCTGCCTATGGTGAAAGTGGAAACTTAACCGGAATTGGTGCTTATTCAAGATTTAATTCTTACAGTTCTAATTCATTCTTAGGTCGTAGCGCTTTAAACTCAAGTTCTACACTTGCCAATGAAAATGTAAAACCAGAAAGACAAGAAGAAACAGAGTTTGGTCTTGACTTAGGTGCATTTAACAATAGAGTTGGTTTAACAGTAAACATTTACAATAAAAAAGTAACTGATTTATTAATTAACAGACAGTTGTCTCCTACCAATGGTTTCTCTAGCGTACTTGACAACTTTGGTTCATTAGAAAACAAAGGATATGAATTAATGTTAAGCTTAACCCCTGTTCAAACAAAAAATTTGAAATGGGAAATGACAACAATTTATAACCACAATGAAAACAAAGCTTTAAAAATTGGTCAAGCCTTAACTTTATTAAGTACCAATATGGGAGCACCTGTTGCAATTATTGAAGGTCAACCTATTGGCGTATTCTACGGAACTTATTTTTCTAGAAAAGCAGATGGTTCTTACTTAACCAATGCAGCGGGCATACCTCAAACTGCAAAAGGAACACAAACTGCCGTTACTAATCCAACAGAATCTAAGGATGCCAATGGCTTACCTACAGGAACTGTTCTTAGAAAAGTAATTGGTAACCCTAATCCTGATTTTACAGGTAGTATCGTCAATGAAGTAACTTATAAGAAGTTATCATTTAGAGCGCAAGTTGATTTCGTAAAAGGAGTAGATGTATTTAACGCAGATTTTAGAACTCGTCAAGGTGTTGGTAACGGTAAAGTGGCTGAACAAGAGCAAAGAGGTCTAATTCCAAGAGGATATATAACAGGAGTCTATGCTATTGAAGAATGGAGAATAGATAAAGGAGACTACGTTAAATTACGCGAGTTGTCTTTAAGCTATAATTTAGGCAAGGTAGCCTTTGCTAATAATTTAAGCATCAACTTTAGTGGAAGAAATCTAATTTCTTGGGATGATTACAAAGGATACGATCCAGAAGTAAATGCTGCAGGTCAAAGCACCTTATTAAGAGGAATTGACTTTGGATCTACACCTATCCCACGTACATTCAGTTTTGGAATAAAAGCTGATTTTTAAATCTTCATTAAAAAAAATAATTGACATGAAAAAGATTCAATATATCATACAAACCACTTTCTTACTCGGGATCATTTCCCTTACAAGCTGTAAGAAAGATTTCGTTAACCCTAATGCACCTACGACCGACCAAGTATTTAGTTCGTCTAGAGGTTTAGTAGGTGTTAATATCGGTAACCAAAGAACCTATTCATTAGGCGGTGCTTCTGTAATATATAGCGTGGTAACTACCAACGCTTTTGCTACCAATGAAGTTATCTTAATGAACTCTGGTAATACCGCAGAGTTCCAATTTAGTAAAGGTGGTTCTTCTGTAGATGCCACGAATACAGTTTTAGCCAACGCTTGGACAAATGCTAATAAAGTAATTTATGATGCCAACTCAGTAATTAAAGCTGCAGCATCCTTAAATGATAAAAACTATGCAAGTGGACTTATTGCACATGCTTCTATTTTAAAAGCATTAGCAATGGGTAACTTATCTATGTTATGGGAAAAAGTTCCAGATAGCATAGGTAAAAATGTTACTTTCTCTGACAGAATGGTGGGTTATGCAAGAGCCATTGCTGTTTTAGATAATGCAATAACTACAGTGAAAGCCAATCCAATAAGTGCAAGCTATAGCTCTGACGCTATTGCAGGTATTGACTATTTAAATACATTGTACGCTTTAAAAGCAAGGTATTCTGCATTCTCTGGAAAATATAGCGATGCATTAGCTGCTGCTAATTTAGTAGACCTAACTAAAAAATCTACTTTTAACTATGATGCTGTAAGTACGAATCCAATTTTCACTACCGTTACTTCAACAAATAACGTGTACCAAGCAATTGATTCAACTTTAGGCTTACCTGCTTCTTTAGCACCAACAGCGGGCGATGGTAGAATTGCATTTTACACTTCTATCAATGCTACCATTAATCCAAGATTCAGAATTAATGGATTTTACAACGCTACTACAACAGGTATTCCTGTTTACTTGCCTAGTGAAATGACATTGATTAAAGCAGAAGCTTATGCTAGAGCAAACGATTTAACGAATGCTTTAACTGAGTTAAACAAAGTAGTCACTAAAACGGCTGCTGCAGATCCATTTAAAATTGGTGCGAATTTAGCTGCCTCTACTGCTTCTACGCAAGATGCCTTACTTACAGAAATATACAAAAACCGTTGTATAGAATTGTATATGTCTGGCTTGAAAATAGAAGACATGCGCAGATTCGCAAGACCTACTAGTGAAATGAAACGTAAATTCTTCCCTTATCCATTTAAGGAAAGAGATGGTAATACCAATACGCCTACAGATCCTAGTTTTTAATGAACTTAAAATTATAAATGAATATGCCTAACACTTTTAAAAGGACTACCGAAGAGTCTTCTTTGTATAATAATATTGAAAATTTATCTACTAATGAGATATTGAGTAATATTAATAAAGAAGATCAGAAGGTAGCCTATGAAGTTGAAAAAGTGATTCAACCTATTCAATTATTAGTAGATGCAGTAACTGAAAAGCTAAGAAATGGAGGAAGATTATTTTATTTAGGCGCTGGCACTAGTGGCCGACTTGGACTAGTAGATGCCAGTGAATGCCCCCCCACTTTTGGCGTACCAAGTGATTTAGTGATAGGCGTGATTGCTGGCGGACATCAAGCCATGTTTCAAGCAGTGGAAAATGCCGAAGATGATTTCGAACAAGGCTGGTTAGATCTACAAGTGTATAAAATATCTCATTTAGATATAGTGGTGGGTATCGCAGCAAGCGGTACCACACCCTATGTCATAGGTGGATTAAGAAAATGTAGAGCTGCCGGTATTACCACTGGAAGTATTAGTTGTAATAAAAATTGTCCTGTTTCTAAAGAAGCGGACTTCCCTATTGAGGTAGTGGTAGGTCCAGAATTTATTACTGGAAGTACAAGAATGAAAAGCGGAACCGCACAAAAAATGGTTTTGAATATGCTTTCTACTTCAGTAATGATTAAGCTTGGAAGAATTAAAGGCAATAAGATGGTGAATATGCAACTAACCAATCAAAAGCTCTTCGAAAGAGGGGTGAAAATGATAATGGAAGAAATTGAAACTTGTGATCAACAAAAAGCCACTGACCTATTAACTAAATATGGTTCTGTAAAAAAATCCATTGAAATGGCGAATACTTAGAAAATTTAGACTAGTCGCATAGTATAAATTGGTGTTTAAAAACATCATAAAAGGCCTGCAGTAGCGGGCCTTTTTTTATCTATTACGAATTATTGAGGCAGACTAATCTTACCAAAGCTGGTAGCTATTTTAGTGGCATTCCCACCCGCAAGCATGGGTGTTCCAGCCACTGTTTCATTAGCTAATAAGGCAAACAAAATAGCTTCTTTAGCATCGGGCTGAATACCAATAGCATCAGAACTTTGTATAGAGGCTTTGGGAACTAAAGATTTTAAATGCTCTACCACATGTAAATTATGTATTCCTCCCCCGCTTGCATAAATAGTATACTCATCGGTACTTGGCACCATTCTATTAATCGCATCTACAATGGTTTCTGCAGTTAATCTATTAAGTGTAGCCATTATATCTTCAGCTGAAATAGTCGTATTACTTGATGCCAATTGCGCTTCTTCGATAAAACTTAAATTAAAAAGTTCAGGTCCAATTGTTTTAGGAAAATCTAAAGCAAAAAAAGAGTTTTCTTTCATGGCCTTTAATAAATCATTATTCACCACTCCTTTTTTTGCCGTTTCCCCATCTTTATCATAGGCTTTATTAAAACGCAGTCGCATAAATGTATCCATGAGCGTATTGCCTGGGCCTGTATCGGTAGAGAATACTTGATTAAATTCACCATTGGCTGGTAAATAAGTAAAATTAGCAATGCCCCCAATATTTAATAAAAGTCTGTTTTCTTTTGGATGCGTGGCAATTAAATAGTCACCGTATACTGCTAAAGGAGCACCTTCTCCACCTGCTGCAATATGTTTTTGTCTAAAATCGCTAATGGTAATGATACCAGTATGCACGGCTAGATGATCACCGTCTCCAATTTGTAAAGTAGCGGGGCCAAATGCATCTAAAGGATGTAAAGATTTGGGTGCATGATAAACTGTTTGGCCATGACTGGCAATTAAATCAATAGAGGATGCAGGTATTTCCCAAGATGCTAATGTATCATTAATCATCTTCGCATTCTCTAAAGCTATCCAAGGGTTTAATAAAGTTAGTTTCTCTAGTGATACAGATTGTTTTGAAAAAACAGATAGAATCTCTTGTTTCATAGACTCTGTATAGGTAACCGTTGTAAATTTCAACAAAGAAAAACGGGTGTTTTTTCCTGAACCCTTCATCTCGCATAATGCAATATCGAGGCCATCCATGGAAGTGCCACTCATTAAACCCAGTATTCTTCTACTAGGTTTTTGAGCTATTTCATATAGTTTTTGTATACTGGGATGCATATACCTAAAGATACGAAATGGGCTTGTAAATGCTACCAATTAACAGCAATATGCCAATTTTCCACACCCCTCCAAAAGCCTTCAAATTCAATGCCTTATAGTGTAACTTTACATTCATTAAATAATAGCTATGCTTAAAGTGGGTGTGTTTGGAGTGGGGCATTTAGGGAAATACCATTTGAATAACTGGAAAGAAATTCCTGAGGTAACTATAGTGGGGTTTTTCGATCCCAATAACGATAACGCCAAAGAAGTAGAAAAAACCTATGGCTTGAAAAGGTTTATGGATGAAGAAGCCTTCATTGCTGCCTGTGATATTATTGATATAGTAACCCCTACCCAACATCATTTTCCTGTTTGTGAAATTGCTATTAAAATGGGTAAGCATGTATTTGTGGAGAAACCTATGGCCAATACTATTGAAGAAGGTAAGGCTATTGTAAATATGGTGAAAGAGGCCAATGTAAAATTACAAGTGGGTCATGTAGAAAGATTTAACCCTGCTTATACTGCATTAAAAAATGCATCACTGAACCCTTTGTTTATTGAAGTACACCGTTTAGCGCAGTTTAATCCAAGAGGTACTGAAGTAAGCGTCATTTTCGATTTAATGATTCACGATATTGATATTATTTTAAGTATTGTAAAAAGTGATATTAAAAATATTTCCGCAAGTGGTGTGGCCGTATTAACCGATACCCCCGATATTGCCAACGTAAGAATAGAATTCAATAATGGTTGCGTAGCTAATTTAACTAGTAGTAGAATTAGCATGAAAAAAATGCGCAAAATAAGATTGTTCCAAAAAGATGCCTATATAGGTATTGACTTTTTAGAAAAAAATACTGAAATTATTAAATTGAAAAAGCCAGAAGATCCTGAAACTTTTTCTTTTGATATTGAAACGCACCAAGGCACTAAAACTATTTCTATAGAGAACCCTGTGATTGAAGATGGGAATGCCATTAAAGCGGAGCTAAGTAGTTTTGTACATTCTATATTAAACAATGAAACCCCAGTAGTGAGTGAGATTGATGGCTTTTTAGCCATGGAAGTAGCCCATCAAATTTTAGAGAAAATTGGCAAGAGCAGTTCTATGTTAAAGGATGGAACAGAAGCGAATGAGCCCCTGCCGCTGGAAGATTAATTGAATAGAATACTAATAGTAGATTACTAATAAACTAAAGAGATTTAATAATAAATTATAGTAGATGACTAAGAAAAACGCTTGGTTAAAATATAATTCGCAATGGCCATATCTAAGGGTCTAGTAATTTTTATATTTTCAAATTCCCCTTCTACTAAAAATACGGGCACCCCACTAGCTTCTACTACATTAGCTTCATCGGTAAAAGAGGCATTATAATTTTGCTCAAAAGCTTTTAATAGAATTTCAGACTGAAAAGTTTGAGGGGTTTGAATAAGCATAACATCCTCTCTGTTTATTAAATGATGTTTCTCCCCTTCCATAAGACGAATGGTATCGGTGGCAGATACAGCAGGAATAGCAGAGCCTTTTTCTACTGCTTGCTGATAACATCTTTGCACTAAGGCAGGAGTAAGTAAACACCTTACAGCATCGTGCACAAATACAATGGCGCTTTGAGATACTTTGGTTAAACCATTTTTCACCGACTGAAAACGAGTTTCACCGCCTGCCACAAAATGAAAAGTATTTTTAAAATTACTTTTTTCGATTATTTTTTTTCCTTCTCCAATATATACTTCTGGAAGTACAATCACCAATTCAATATCAGAAAAAGCGGCAATAAACTGGTCAATTGTATGTAAGAGTATGGCCTTATGCTCAATTTCTAAAAATTGCTTAGGAACTACAGAACCCATTCTCTGACCCGTTCCCCCCGCTACTATAATGGCTATTTTTTTGGAATACATACTAAATATTAATCTAAAATTTACGCTTCTTAATTATACTTCTTATTTCTTCTTATTATTTAGCTAATAACTTAATCGCTTCTGCTTCTAAGTCTTTTTTGTTAATAGGTGCTGTACCTACTAATTCACAAACCATGCCTCCTGCTATATTAGAAATTTCTGCAGCCAAACTCATATTTTTAGTAGCAGCATATACCAAACTTGCCACAGCTATCACCGTATCCCCTGCACCACTTACATCGGCTATATTTCGAATATGGGTAGGAATTAATGCATGCTTATTAGCAGTTTCATAATAAACCCCATGTTCAGATAAAGTAATAAAAGATATTTCATGCCCTAAGCTTTTTTGAAGCGTCTTATGTACTTGCTGCATACTTTTCTCATCTACGCCATCAATTGCTATTTTCAAACCTTCTTTTACCTCTTTTAAATTAGGTTTAAAAATGGTACAACCTTTATAGGCTAAAAAGTTTTTTTGTTTAGGATCCACAGCAGTAGGAATACCCTGCGTCTTACAATAATCAATAACAGTGGTAATAACTCTTTCCGATAAAACTCCTTTATTATAGTCTTCTAAAATAATTAAAGCTGGTTTTTCCTTGTTCACATATTCTATAAAGTTGGCAATAAGCTTATCTTCTTCTTTAGTATTAATATCATTGGTGTCTTCATGGTCTAATCGCATCATTTGCTGGTTACGTCCCATCACCCTTACTTTATTGGTAGTCACACGCGTGTCTGTAGCAATAATATAGTTTGTGTTAATGCCTTGCTTTTTTAATAATTGTTCCAAGTCGGCTCCTTCTGTATCCTTGCCAATTACTGCAAACAAAGTAGTAGGTGCTCCTAAAGCGCTAAGGTTTAAAGCAACATTGGCGGCTCCTCCCACTCTTATTTCTTTTCTTTGAAGTGATACAATAGGCACGGGTGCTTCTGGCGAAATACGGTCTACAAATCCCCACCAATAGGTGTCAAGCATAATATCTCCTACCACCCCTATTTTGGTGCTAGATAAACTAGTAAATAACTGCTGTATTTCTTTTGCTTCCATGAATATTAAGCCGCTTTTTGATTACGTAATGCTATATAATACAAAGGTATGCCCATAAGTGTAATTACCAAGCCCCATAATGAATAGAATGGCTTTGTATACACCAAGCCTATACAGAATACTGTTGCCATTACAATGTAAATAGCAGGTAAAACAGGGTAACCAAAGGCTTTATAAGGGCGGGGTAAATTAGGCTCCTTTTTTCTTAAGATAAAAATGCCAATAATGGTAAGTACATAAAATATAACCACAATAAAAGAAACCATGGTTAATAAGTCTCCGTATTTGCCACTTAAACATAATAAACTTGCCACTAGGGCTTGTATCCATAAACCATAAGCAGGTACTTCATTCTTATTTAAAGTGCCCGCTTTCTTAAAAAATAAACCGTCCTTGGCCATGGTATAATATACTCTTGAACCAGCTAGTATTAATCCATTATTACAACCAAAAGTTGAAATCATAATCATGACTGCAATAACAATAGTGCCTATATTTCCAAGTACTGCATTGGCAGCAGTAATGGCGACTCTATCATTTTCAGCAAAGGCCATATCGTTTAAAGGAAGTACATATAAGTACATCAAATTGGCACTAATATAAATTAAGGTCACAATACTGGTTCCTAAAAATAAACTCAAGCCAATATTGCGTTGTGGATTTTTAATTTCTCCAGCAATAAATGTAACATTGTTCCAAGAGTCACTACTAAATATAGAACCCACCATGGCAGCCGACATTAAACCAATTAAGGCAGTCCCTCCTACAGGCACCCAACTATTGGTAATGGTACCATCCAAGGCAGTAGTGGCAATATTTTGTTTGGCTGCAAAAGCATTCGTCCAATTAATATCCCAATAATTATTTTTAGCAAATAAAAACCCAACTACAATTAATCCAAACAAAGAAATGAGCTTGGTAAAAGTAAAAGTGTTTTGTATGATTTTACCTTCCTTCACCCCTCTTGTATTAGTGTAGGTTAAAAATAGTATTAAACAAATGGCTAAAATTTGAGCTGCAGATATTTGAATAAAACCCAGATCGGCAATGATATTGCTTTCACCTACAGAAGGAATTAAATAAGCGGTAAACTTACTAAAGAGCAATAGTAGCTGTTTGTATTACGGAGAAAAAGCTCCATCCAAATAAGAAAGCGACTAAGGGGTTATAGGCTTTTTGTAAATAAACATACTGCCCTCCTGCTTTAGGATACATGGCACTTAACTCACCATAACTTACAGCAGCTGTAATGGTCATAAAGCCAGTAATAAGCCATGCAGTAATTAACCAGCCTGCACTTCCTACATACCTGGTAATTTCACTACTTACAATAAATATACCAGAACCAATCATTCCCCCGGCTACAATCATTGTAGCA
>JBEGKS010000018.1:0-9760 GCA_041183945.1 Bacteroidota bacterium
GTGGAAATTATTCCAGCTTCTTATATTGCAGAAGCCACCAGCTCTCAAATGATTATGGCGCCAGGCACACCTACTACAGAAAAACCAGATATTCAATTTAGTACTTATGGATTTGCTTGGATGATGGCATCTTACAAAGGGCATTATAGAGTAGAGCATGGTGGAAATATTGATGGCTTTAGCGCAAGCACAAGTTTTTTCCCATCCGATAGTATTGGTATAGTAGTATTAGTGAATCAAAATGGATCTAGTGTTCCTTCTATAGTAAGAAATACTATAACAGACAGAGTATTAGGATTAAAATATTTTGATTGGAACGCAGACATGTTAAAAGCAAAAGCAAAGGCAAAAGAAAAAGCAAAAGAAGCTGAAAAAGCAAGTACTAGCAATCAAGTAAATAATACCAAGCCCTCACATGTTTTAAGTGAATATGTTGGTGTATATAGTAATGATGCGTATGGAAAGTTTGAAATTTTTGTAAAAGGGGATTCATTGTTTGCTAAATTAAAAAATCAAAATTGGTGGATGGAGCAATTTCATTATGATATATTCAGACCCTATGACACCGAGGAAGGCATTGATACCGCCGATAAAAGCCCTATACGCTTTCAATTTAACACAGGCTTAAAAGGAGATATAGAATCGGCCTCTTTATTTAATTTTGAACCAGCTATTCCTACACCTATTAAATTTAAAAGATCCAATGCTACGAAAGAAATAGCAACTGACGATCTTAAAAAATATGTAAGTAGTTTTTCTTTAGCAGGCGCTGATATTAAAACCTATTTAAAAGAAAATGTATTATATGTTTTAGTGCCAGGGCAACCAGAATACGAGCTGGTTCCTGTGGGCAATCATAAATTTGATTTCAAAAAAGTAGCAGGCTATGCAGTTAACTTTGAAGTGAATGATAAAGGCGAACTTCTTTCTTTAACCTTTGTGCAACCCAATGGCAATTTCAAGGCAGCTAAAAAATAAGCAATATTATTAGGCAAGAATAAAAAAAGGTCCTCCATTTTTGGAGGACCTTTTTTGTATAAAGCTAAATGCTATTCAATCTATACAATATAGAATGAATAATTTTAATTTTAAATTTTCGGAAGGCTATATCCGTTATGGTATGCCTTGGTGAAGTATTCTTTATTAATCGCATCATCGGTAAATAAATTCTTAGTTGCATCCCAGTTCACTTTTTGTCCAGAACGATACGCAATATTACCCATTTGTGCAATGGTCGCGATATGTGCGCCTTCTTCAATAGGACAATGTAAACTGCCTGGTGTATTATTTCTAATGGCATCGGTGAAGTTTAACCAATGTAAGTTCACGCCATTGTCTTCACTTTTATGAAGTGCAATAGCTACTTTATTTTTTGATTGTCTTTCTTCAATCACTTCCCAACCACCTCTATCTAAAATAAGGGTTCCGTTATTTCCAATAAAAGCAATTCCATGGTCACGACCATAAGAACCATTGTCAATACCCATGGCAGAATCCCATACTAAATTAAAATTATCAAATTCATATAAGGTAGTTAAGGTGTCTGGTGTTTCTTCTGCTAGTTCTGGGTAAGCAAATTTTCCACCGAGTGCACTTACACTTTTTGGATTACCTGCCTTCATGCCTTGAATGGCATAGTCTAATAAATGCACACCCCAGTCGGTCATCAGTCCGCCTGCATAATCCCAGAACCATCTAAAATGGAAATGAAATCTGCTTGCATTGAAATCACGCATGGGCGCTGGTCCTATCCAAGTTTTGTAATCCACGCCTGCAGGTACTGCAGTATTTGGTACAATAGGTTGAGGTCGCATCCAACCTTGATAACACCAAACCTTAGTGGTACGAATATTACCTAGTTGTCCTGAATGCACCATATCTAATGCATCTTTAAAATGTTTTTGACTTCTTTGCCATTGACCTACTTGCACTATACGGTTATATCTGTTTTTGGCAGCAATCATGGTATTACATTCTCCAATAGAATTTCCTGCTGGCTTTTCTACATAAACATGCTTACCTGCGGCACATGCATCAATCATTTGTAGTGCATGCCAATGATCGGGAGTACCTACAATGACAATATCAATATCTTTTCTATCTAATATTTTTCTATAATCGCTATAGGTATCTATCTTTTGAACACCTGGTTGCTTCATTAATAATTCAGCCTTTCTTTTATTTAAAACCGATTCATCAATATCACATAAGGCCACTACTTCTACATTTTTTACAGAAAGGGCACCAAGGGTATTGGCCCATCCCATTCCATTCACGCCAATAGTGGCTACTCTTAAAGTATCGGTATTAAAAATACTACTGCTAGCAAATAAATTGGAACTCATTAAGGCTCCAGAAGTCATTGCTGCATTTTTTAAAAAAATACGTCGGCTGTTCATAAGCATATCGTTAAAGGTTTATAATAAGGGCTATGTTAAATATAATTATTTTTCTTCTTTTGTCATTTTATATTTATATCTAAAAACGAATGCCGTTATTAATAGAATGGCACAAGCTTCTACTAATAATTTTTCAGGATCAATAAAATCAATGGGCCTGTCTTTTAATAAAGGGTCCATGACTAAGCCATGCACTATAAACAAGAGTCCAGTACCATAAGAAATAACATGAATATTTCTCCAAGTAGTAGTACCTAATTTCTTTTTAATGACTTTTTGAGTCGTAATTATTACTAATAGCAAGGCAATAAAAGAAATCACACCTAGTAATACAAATAGGGGTTGATGCGGTGCTGTTAATGGATAGAGTAAATGAGTAAAGGTAAATTTTGAACTAGGATCTAATGGAATAATGATGAAATGTAAAAACACAATGACTAAAGCAAAATAAGCAGTGTAATTATGTATGTCTATTATTTTAAGGGCTTTAATTTTTGCAGGTAGCTTTTTCCAATAATCCGATTGCTTATAAGCGGTGCTTAGCATAATACCCAGTAGAATATTTAAGGTTAAAAGTACAAGGGCTGTTAAGCCTAAGATGCCTGAAATTTCTATAGTTTCCATGAAAATCAATTTGCTATGGAGTAAAGTTAGTGCAATTCTAAATTAAACTAAAATAAGCTCCTTTCTCTTTGACGGGCTCGCCTATTTTTATTAAATTTAATCCTTACAATTCCAATTAAACAGTATCCAAAAATTTATCCTATGAGACAGCGTATTATTCGTATTTCATTTTTCTTATGCTTACCCTTATTTGTCTTAGCACAAAAGAAAACAGATCTGACAAAAATTGAAACTGCCAAGCCAGTGAATGAAACTAGTTATTACAAACCTTTGTTATGGAGAAACGTGGGTCCTATGCGTGGTGGCCGTTCTGTGACTTCTACTGGGGTGGCAGGAAATCCGCTAGTATATTATATGGGCACCACAGGTGGAGGTGTTTGGAAAACAGAAGATGCAGGTATCAATTGGAATAATATTTCTGATGGATTTTTTAAAACAGGATCGGTGGGTGCAGTAGCCGTTGCTGAATCTGATATTAATGTAGTGTATGTGGGTATGGGAGAACATGCACCAAGAGGTGTGATGAGTTCTTATGGAGATGGTATTTATAAATCAACCGATGCAGGAAAAACTTGGAAAAATATGGGACTTGAATTAACACGTCAAGTTTCCTCCATTCGTATTCATCCAAAAAATGCAGACTTAGTTTATATAGGTGCACAAGGTGCCATACATGGTGCATCTACTGATAGAGGTGTGTATAAATCGGCAGATGGCGGAAAAACTTGGAACAAAACTTTATATGTAGATGAGAATACGGGTTGTGTGGATTTAAGTATGGATATGAATAACCCAAGAATTCTATATGCAGCCATGTGGGATTATAGAAGACTACCTTGGGAAATGAGAAGTGGTGGAAAAGGAAGTGGCTTATATAAATCGGTAGATGGTGGCGATACTTGGGAAAAAATTCAAACAGGTCTTCCAAAGGAATTAGGAAAAATGAGTGTCTCTGTTTCTAAAGCGAATTCAAATAAAATTTATTTAGTGGTAGAAAGCGATTCTCAAAAAGAGCAAGGTGGGTTATTTGTATCAGACAATGCAGGAAAAAATTGGAATAGAGTAAGCAAGGACCACCGCTTAGTGCAACGTGCTTGGTATTATGTGGAAGCCTTTGCAGATCCAGTGGATGAAAATACAGTCTACGTTTTAAATTCACCTGCCGTGAAATCAACGGATGGTGGAAAAACTTGGCAATACTTTAGAGCACCCCATGGCGACTATCATCAGTTATGGATTAACCCAAGCAACAATAAAAATTTAATTATCTCTAATGATGGAGGTGCAGCCATTTCTTTTAATGGCGGTGCTTCTTGGTCTTCACAAGACAATCAACCTACTGCACAATTTTACAGAGTGAATGCAGATAATTTATTCCCTTATAATATTTATGGAGGACAACAGGATAATACTTCAGTAAAAATTGCAAGTCAAACAACTTCATGGGGTGGCATTAGCGAGCGTGATTGGTCATATAGTGCAGGAGGTGAATCGGCTTTCTTAGCCTTTGATCCCAACAACCCAAGATATGTAATGGGCGGAAGTTATCAAGGTACCATTGGTTTATTAGATACTAAAACCAATGAACAAGTGGGTGTGATGGAGTATCCAGTGCAATATCAATCCTTGCAACCAAAGGATATGAATTATCGATTCAACTGGAATGCACCTATTATACATTCTATTCATGAGACCGGTGTTTTTTATCATGCAGGTAATGTTTTATTTAAAACCACCGACTTTGGAAAATCATGGACAATTATTTCTCCCGATTTAACTACACATGATACTAGTAAAATGGGCATGAGTGGAACACCTTATACCAATGAAGGAGCGGGCGGAGAAAATTATTGTACTATTTCTTATGTAATTGAATTGCCTTTAGAAAAAGGAGTATTCTACACAGGTAGTGATGATGGACTCGTACATATTACTAAGGATGGGGGTGCTACTTGGACCAATATTACACCTGAAGGAGTGAAAGGAACTTTAGTGAATGCGATTGAAGTTTCACCTTTTGATAAAGCAACTGCCTACATTGCAGTGAATAAATATAAGTTTAACGATTTCACACCCCTTATATATAAGACCAATGATTACGGTAAAACTTGGGTAAAAATTACAGAAGGCATTCCTTACGGAGCCTATGCGCGTGTGGTTAGAGAAGATAATGAAGTAAAGGATTTATTATATGCAGGAACAGAAACAGGATTTTATATTTCTTATAATGGAGGGAAGGCTTGGAAACAATTACAATTAAATTTACCTGTTACACCTATTACCGATTTAAAACTACATCAAAATCATTTACTTGCTTCTACCCAAGGACGTGCTTTCTGGGTTTTGGATGATTTAACCGCGCTTCGTAAAAATGCAGCAAGTATAAAAACGGAGACTGCCTTACTACCTGTAAAAAATGTAGTGCGCGTATCTGGTTCAAGTCCTTTAGATAGACAATTTGAAGAAGACGAAGATCCTATAGAAATAAATACCACAGCTGTGAATCCAGCTTTAGGTGCGGTTATTTATTATCATATTCAAAACAAGGATTCAGTAAAATCGGCCACCCTAGAAATTTTAGATGCCAATCAAAAATTGGTGCGTACTTATTATATGGAAAAGCCAAAAGCGAATACAAGTAATAATCAACTAGAGGCCGATCCAAAAATTGAAATTCGTTCGGGTTTAAACCGTTTTGTTTGGGATCTAAGAGAAAATAATTTACCGACTATTGAAAATGTAATTATTGAAGGAAGTATGGGAGGCAGGGCTGTTGTGCCTGGTAAATATGAAGTACGCTTAACCATTAATGGAAAAGCGGAAACAGCTGCTTTTGAAGTATTGGCCGATCCTCGTTTAAACAATTCAGCTGCTGAATACACAGCACAAGATGCTTTATCTAAACTAGCTTCTGACGATATTGAAGCCATTCATGTATCGGTGGTACAAATGAGAAAAATTCAAGATCAATTAAATCAGTTTGTAACAAGAGCAGAAGGTGTTGCTACACTTGATTCATTAGCCGCTAAAGCAAAAGCCATTGTTAAAACTATTAAAGAATGGGAGGAGCAACTTATTCAACCTAAAGCACAAACCAATGATGATGTAATTAATTTTGTTAATAAATTAAGTGCCAATATTGTTTTTGTAAAAGGAGAAATTGAATCGGCTAATACACCTTATGTAACTAAAGGCCAGCAAAAACGCTATGAAGAACTACATGCTGAGTGGAAAAAATACGAAGCACAAAAACAAGCTTTATTAGCTGGTGAAATTGCTGCCTTTAACGAAGCCTGTAGAAAGGCTAATTGGAATTTTGTAGGTTTTGAAAATTAAAAATAATTGTATGAAAAAAATATTCCGTTTTGCTGGCTTAAGTCTTGTATTAAGTACAATGCTATGCTTTGTCGCTAGGGCACAAAATACAGGCCTTAGAAATATTGGACCCAACGATATTTATAGAATGTCCACTATTTCCAGTCCAAAGATTTCTCCAGAAGGTAATTGGGTTTTATACAGTGTCTCTAAAATAGATTCTGCCAAGGATAAATTTTCAAGCAAACTTTATATGGTAAGTGCAGATGGCAAAGAAACGGTTGCACTAACTGAACAAACCAAGGGCGCCTCTAATTATAATTGGAGTCCTGATGGGAAATACATTTCCTTTCTTGCAGCTGGTAAAGAAGAGGAAGAAGGCAGCCAATTATTTTTAATGGACAGACGTGGAGGAGAGCCCATTCAAGTAACGCATATTAAAGGAGAATTAGAGGCCTATCATTGGTTTAAAGATGGCAAGCATTTAATTTTTACGATTAAAGATTTTAATTATGCAGATACAGCCAAATCTAAAAATAGAAAACCTTATGAAATAGATAGGTACCGCTTTAAGGCAGACTATGAAGGCTATTTAGATAATAGAAAAACACATTTATATAGTTTCGAACTAGCTACTAAAAAATTAGACACCCTTACCAAGGGTAATTATAATGAGTCGGATCTAAGTATAAGTAGCGATGGCAAAATGATAACTTATGCAAGTAATGTAAGTGCAAGTCCAGATCAAAACGACAATACAAGTATTTTTTTATTAGCCTTAGGCGCTTCACAAAGCCCTATTAAGCTTACCACTTATAAAGGGTCGAACCGTTCCCCTAAATTTAGCCCCGATAATTTATCCATAGCTTATTTACAAGCAAGTTCAGAAGATGCTTATAACATGTATGATTTGCAACAATTAGCAGTTATAGATATTAAAACTAAAACTAGTAAAGTAATTACTAAAAACTTTGACCGTTCTATAGAGAATATAATTTGGGCAAATGATAGTAAATCTATTTATGCCTTGGTAGAAGATGATAGAGCGCAAAATATTATGCAAATAAATGCGAGTAGTGGGGAAGTAAAACCCTTTACAAGTGAAATGGCCGTATATAATGGCTTAGATATAAATGAAAACGGAACCATGGTTGCTTTGTATAGCAATACAGCCACCCCTAATGAAATTTATATTGCGCGTAACAATACTAATTTTCAAAAAATTACTTCTTTGCAAGATGCCTTTTTAGCACCGCTTAAAAAACTAGTGGTAAAAGGTATTTCAGCAATCGCTTCTGATAAAAATAAAGTAAACGGTATTTTATACTTACCCGATTCAAATGCCAAAAAACTACCTCTTATTTTATTTATTCATGGAGGTCCGGTAGCACAGGATGAATATTCATTTGATATGACACGTCAAATTTATGCAGCCGCAGGTTATGCAGTGGCTGCTGTGAATTATAGAGGCAGCAGCGGACGCGGTGCTAATTATACGAAAAGCATTTATGCCGATTGGGGTAATAAAGAAGTAAAAGATATTATAGGTATTACGAATGAGTTAATTAAAGAAGGCATAGCAGACTCGAGTAGATTAGCCATTGCAGGCTGGAGCTATGGAGGTATTTTAACGAATTATACCATTGCTACCGATACAAGGTTTAAAGCGGCAGTGAGTGGTGCGGGTAGTTCTTTAATGCTTTCTTTTTATGGAACCGATCAATACATTACACAGTATGAACCTGAATTAGGCAAGCCTTGGAATAATTTAAAAAAATGGTTAGATCTTTCATATCCCTTCTTTAAAGTGAAAGAAATAAAAACACCTACTTTATTTATGGCAAGTCAGGCCGATTTCAATGTACCTGTAGTAGGTGCAGAACAAATGTATCAAGCATTTAAGTCGGAAGGTATTCCAACACAATTAATTATTTATCCGAATCAAAATCATGGCATACGTGTTCCTTCTTATTTAGTGCACAGGTATAATAGTCATCTGAACTGGTTTAAAACTTATCTTAAATAAGAAATGAATAGTAATGGCTATTAATTTAGTGTAAATTGTAAGTATGAAAACAATTCGTTGGGGTATGATTGGTTGCGGTTCAGTCACAGAAGTGAAAAGTGGACCTGCTTTTAACAAAGCACCTCATTCGAAATTAATAGCTGTGATGCGCAGAGATGCAGAAAAAGTAAAACAGTATGCTGAAAGACATCAGGTTCCTTATTTTTTTACCGATGCGAATGATCTTATAAATCATCCAGAAGTGGATGCAATATACATTGCCACACCTCCAAAATTTCACGAACCCTATGCGATAGCAGCTATGCAAGCAGGCAAACCTGTGTATGTTGAAAAGCCTATGGGGCTTGATGTTTCAGCTTGTGAGCGTATGAACGCTTATTCAAAAAAATCGAGTATTGCTTTAGTGATTGCACATTATAGAAGAGCGCTTCCTTTATTTGTTGAAGTAAAACGTTTGGTAGATGCTAAAATAATTGGAGACATTATTTCAGTTCGCATTGAAATGTTAAAATATGATAGCGGCCTCTTAGACCCAGTTGAAAATTGGAGAATAGATCCTAGTTTGTCAGGAGGCGGTTATTTTTATGATTTAGCGCCCCACCAATTAGACCTTGTATTTTATTTTTTTGGTAAAGCAAAATCCTATAAAGGAACTGCATATAATAAAGCCAATTTATATAATGCAGAAGACACTGTGACGGGCGAAATAGAATTAGAGAATGGTATTTTATTTAAAGGCAATTGGTGTTTCTGTGTAGATAAAGGAGAGGAGATGGATGTTTTTGAAATTACAGGTACGAAAGGAAAAATTTCCTTTCCTGTTTTTGGACATACCATTAGATTAAGCACTGGGGAGAAAGAAGAACAAATACATTTCGACCCTCCAAAACATAATCAACAAAATTTCATAGAAAAGATTGTAGCTTATTTAAATGGAGTAGGCGAAAACCCCTGTAGTGCTGAAGATGCGTTGCAGTCCATGCGCGTGATGGAAGCCTTTGTGTATGGGAATAATAAATAGTTCCTTAGAAAATTAATTTAAAAATTATGACAAGATATTGTTTGGCGCTAGATTTAAAAGATGAACCCAAATTAATTGCTGCTTATGAGCAGTACCATGCTTCTGTTTGGCCAGAAATAATTGCATCCATTAAAGAGGCGGGTATAAAGACATTAGAAATTTATAGAGTTGCCAATAGATTATTTATGATTATTGAAGCTGACGATGATTTTTCTTTTGAAAAAAAAGCTGCAATGGATGCTAAAAATGAAATTGTGATGCAATGGGAAAAATTAATGTGGGAGTACCAAGAAGCCTTACCTACTGCGAAGCCCGGAGAGAAATGGATACTTATGAATAAAATATTTAGTTTACCAAATTAGAAAAGAAGAACTG
>JBEGKS010000019.1:0-9711 GCA_041183945.1 Bacteroidota bacterium
AAGGCGGTGCATGAAGTGATTGAAGAAGTGGACAAAGGTCGTTTAAGAGTGGCCGAACCCATTGACGGAAAATGGGTGGTGAACGAATGGGTAAAACAAGCTATTTTATTATACTTTGGTATTCAACCTATGCAAACCTGGGAGCTTGCCCCTTTTGAGTTTCATGATAAAATGTTACTGAAATCGAACTATGCCGCATTAGGCGTGAGAGCTGTGCCACATGCAGTAGCAAGATATGGCGCTTATTTAGCTAAGAACGTGGTTTTAATGCCTAGTTATGTAAATATTGGGGCCTTTGTAGATGAAGGCACCATGGTGGATACTTGGGCAACTGTGGGCAGCTGTGCTCAAATTGGGAAAGGAGTTCATTTGAGTGGTGGTGTAGGAATAGGGGGGGTTTTAGAACCCTTACAAGCCAGCCCAGTAATTATTGAGGACGGCTGTTTTATTGGAAGTAGATGTATTGTGGTGGAAGGAGTGCATGTAGAAAAAGAAGCGGTATTAGGTGCCAATGTAGTTTTAACCCAAAGCACTAAAATTATAGATGTGAGTGGCGCTAGCCCAATTGAATACAAAGGACGTGTACCCGCTAGAAGTGTTGTGATACCGGGTTCTTATAGAAAGTCCTTCCCTGCTGGCGATTATCAAGTTAGCTGCGCTTTAATTATTGGACAAAGAAAACCAAGTACCGATTTAAAGACCAGCTTGAATGATGCTTTACGCGATTTTAATGTAGCAGTCTAATTCATTCATTAGCCTCTAATTTTTAGACCCTATTTTTCATAGAAAAATTTCTAAGCGTCAGTACTTCCCTAAAAAAGTTTGGGGTGACCAGGACAAGTCCTAATCACCCCTATTATCCTTCCCCCAAAGGATAAAAAGTTTAAAATAATTATATATTTAATATTTTATTAATATAAAATTATTCATAATGTAAATATGCTAACATTATAGACTTCATTCCAAATAAATAGTAAACTAAGTGGTGAAAATATTTTTTTGTTATTAACTTATTGTTAATAAATAAAATACATATTTATAAATTATAAAATATGAGTAATTACATATAAGTAAGTTTCTTATTATAAATTTTCTACTATATTAGCAGTATGAAATTTTCTAGAATAATACTTTGTTTAGCTTTAATAATTAAAGCTAGCCTTTCTTTTACACAAGGAAAAAAGCTGAATAACCCATTGCAAGAGCAGGAAATTGCCTTGCTAAATATTATTACAGCAGATAGTATTAACCCCTTAAATATTCAGTTAAATAGTGACATATTTAATTTTGGCTTTGACACCAAAACATTCAAAGATATTGCCCTAGTTAAAAAGGGTAAAGATATCTGGTTACAACTCTTAGGTACAGGTAGGTTATATAAGCTAGAAAAAAGTAAAAGCAACTATTCCCTAATAAGAATTGATTCCACTATACACTCAGGTGTAAACTATAAATCCTTTACCTTCCAACTAAATGACACACTATTTCAATATGGTGGTGCAGGGTTTTGGAATATGAGAGGCATTATGACCTTTTTCAGTCCTAAAACACATGAGTGGGAAATATATCCAAGTAATACTATTGTCAATGGCTATGACGATTATACACATTTCATTAAATATAAACTAGATGTTGAAGCAAGTAAATTATACATTACTAAATCCTTAGCTTATGCCAATATGCCGAAGGATTTTTCTATCAATGATATTGATAGCTGTTACGAGTTTGACTTTCATAAAAATTCCTGGACGAACTTAGGTGCCACTAACCCTGAATTAATTAAAGTGCTGCAAGCTTCTAATTATTATAATTTCAATTTTAATGACCTACTTATTTTTCAAAATTACTTGGACTATTATTGGATTAATTTTAAGAAAAATGAATTTGGAAAAATAAAATCATCAACAAATAATTTGATGAAACAACCTTGGTTAAGTTTATATAGTACCAAGGAATCATACGAATCACTCCTATTTAATTTAGGAAGTACCGTTTACTTAATAAAAATAACAGCTGGTAAAAAACTCAGTTATGTAAGCTATAGTTTTGATGCCACAGATATAGATCAAAGCACTGTTCAATATGTATACAAAGTGGAGAACCCTTTAGTCCATTTTTTCTTTAATAAAGTAATCCCCTACTTTACCCCCAATGTTTCTATTACGATACTCATAGCATTTGGTATATTTTTCATTATTTATAGACAAAGAAAGAAAAGAGTGCCCAAAGAGGTGAATGCTAGATTGAATTATAATTTTTATCATTCACTTAGCATTATTGAAAAAGAATTGATTCAAGTTTTGTATAAAAATCATCAAAAAGGGGAATCTATTTCAACCAAGGTGATTAATAAAATTATTGGGGTACAAAATAAGGATGTCTTAACTCAAAATAAAAGTAGAAGTGATCACTTTTTAAAAATTAATCAGAAGTATAAACTTTCTACACAACAGCAGTTGCCCTTAATTATTAAAACGAGAGACAGCGTAGACAAAAGACAGTATAACTATGGGCTAGAGCCTAGTTATCTAATATATTTAGAAAAGATGATTGAATCGGAGAAAACTATGTTTGACGAATAAGAACAAAAGATTCGTATTATATAGAGATAAGTAATCAATGATTATACAACGATTATACAACCAGTAAGCTACAGCCTCTTCTGGCACTTGCATCTAGCCTACCTAATACAGTAAAGCTACCGTCTTCAAAAACCTCTCCTATATCTTCCGTTGCAATAAAGCTGCAACTATATATATTGGCAAGGTCTATGATGTGTAAAACGCCTCTTCCTGTTTCTTTAATACTTGTAGGGTCTTCCTCTTCTGCCACCATTACCTTCATCCAAGGCGGGCATTTAAATATTCCTTCTTTAATGGCATAGGCCTGACTTAATAACTCCGTCATTCCATATTCAGAATGTATGTTTGATACACCTAAATTATCCTTTAATAATTGGTGTAATTCATTTCTTGTCAATTCTTCTTTTCTACCTTTCATTCCCCCTGTTTCTAAAACTATGGTGGACTTTAATTGTTGAGGAAAGGCAATGGCAAAGTCGGTTAAGGCAAAACTTACTCCTATAAACCATACAGGTTGTTTTTGTTTTTCTAAATTTTGCAAAACCTCATTCAGCTTTGCAAAATCATCTAAATAAAAACCGCTTTCTGCATGACCCGAAGCCTTTATTAATTTATCCACCATGTATACCAATGAAGAATGTTTTCTTTCTAAATAAGAAGGTAATAATCCTATTACACAATACTTACTAGGGTCTCCATAAAATAATTTAAACCCTTCTAAGAAACTTGCTTCATACAAACTTAAATCTTGTACCCAATGATGGCTTTTTACATCCTGCGTAGTACCACTACTTTCAAATAAATGCATGGGCTTCGCTCCAATAAAAACATCTTGGGTTTTAAAAAAAGAAATAGGTAAAAAGGGAATCGCTGTTGACTTGTTTAAAGCTACCCACTGCTTATATACCGCATTATGTTGCAGCTGCCAATTAAAAATTATTTTACTGGTCTCCAAAAATTGACTTGGAGCAAGTGTCCATAATATATTGGTATCAATGGGTGGCTGGAGCAAACTGATTCTATTTATTTCCACAAAAGTATCAATAAATAATCAAGAAAAGGGGAAAGAAAGCCTGTTTCAAAATAGCCCAATTAGTGTTATCTTGCAGGAGTCAATTTTAAACACATTTTATGGCAAAATCAAGCTCAAAAAAACCTGCTGCAAAGGCTAAAAAAGAATTAATTAGCACAGCATCTTACCAATTTTTAACCAATTATATTAACAACCCTTCTCCGGTTGGATTTGAAACAAGTGGACAAAAAATTTGGTTAGAATACCTTACAAAATATGTAGATACTACCTATACCGATGCTTATGGAACAGCAGTGGGTGTTATAAATCCAACTGCTCCTTTCAAAGTAGTCATTGAAGCACATGCCGATGAGATTAGTTGGTTTGTAAATTATATCAACGATCAAGGTTTAATTTATTTAAAAAGAAATGGCGGCGTGGATCATCAAATTGCTCCTTCTATGCGTGTTTGGATACATGGTAAAAAGGGTCCAGTGAAAGCGGTGTTTGGATGGCCTGCAATTCATACAAGATTAAGTAACCCAGAACAAAAAGAACCACAACCTAAAGTGGACAACTTAACCTTGGACTGCGGAGCTAGATCTAAAAAAGAAGTAGAAGCATTAGGTATTCATATTGGAGCGGTGGTGACTTATCAAGAAGGTATTGATGAATTAGCTAACGATTTTATTATTGGCCGTGCTTTTGATAATAGAGTGGGTGGTTTTATGATTGCTGAAGTGGCACGCTTATTAAAAGAAAATAAAAAGAAACTTCCTTTTGGGTTGTATATAGTAAATGCTGTGCAAGAAGAAATTGGCTTACGTGGTGCAGAAATGATTGCCCGTCGTATTAAACCCAATATTGCTATTATAACAGACGTTACCCACGATACGCATACGCCTATGATTAACAAAGCCATTGAAGGAGATATTCAATGCGGTAAAGGACCTTCCTTAGCCTACGCCCCTGCTATTCATAATAAATTATTAGCCATTGTTGAAAACACTGCTAAAGCGAAAAAAATACCAGTTCAATTTAGAACCTTAAGCAGAAGCACTGGAACCGATACCGATAGCTTTGCTTATGCAAACGATGGTTGTCCTTCCGTTTTAATTTCAATGCCTTTAAGATACATGCACACTACAGTTGAAATGATTCATAAAAAAGATGTCGTAGACACCATTCAACTCATGTATGAAACCTTATTAGTATTAACGCCTAAGACAAATTTAAGCTACCTATAATGTTTGCTACCCATTTAAATATTGCTATCATTGATATGTATGATGGAAATACAAATGTGGGTATGGATTGTATTCAATTGCTTTTAGCCCATTGGAGCCAAGACAGAAATGCAAGTATAGAACATCAAATTTTTAAACTTAGAGATTGTTGCGAGATTCCACATGATGGATTCGACGCCTATATTTCCACAGGAGGGCCAGGCTCTCCAGTGGATTCAAAAGGTGAGCCCTGGGATAATTTATATACAGAATGGCTTGATCAAATGTTCGCTTTAAAAAAGCCAGTGTTTTTAATATGTCATAGTTTTCAAATTGCCTGCAGGCATTTTAATTTGGGTAAAATAACGCTTAGAAAATCAAGACAAGTGGGCATACTGCCAGTGCATCCCATTCAGTACAATGATTTATTTGAAGGCTTAGAAGACCCTTTCTATACTTTAGAAAGCAGGTTGTATCAAATTACGGAGCCTAACGACGAACTCATAAATAGTATGGGTGCACGCATCACTGCACTTGAAAAAATTAGGCCTCAAGTACCCCTAGAGCGCGCCATTATGGGTATTCAATTTAATGAATATATGTCGGGTGTACAATTTCATCCAGAAGGTGAATACCACATTCTATTAGATTATTTTAAAGAAGAAAAAATTAAGAACGCTATTTTAGAAGAATTCGGAATAGAAAAATGGGATAGAATGATTGAACATTTAAATGACCCTAAAAAAATTAAGTCCACCTTTCAAGCTATTATTCCTAATTTTTTAGACAAGGCTTTAAAAGCAAAATCATAAATTAAATATATGATTGCTTCTATTAGACAAAAATTTAACGCAGCCTTTACAGAAGTATCTTACCAAAACTATTTGGCCTTCTTAAATACACCCTTCCCAGGCGCATTAGATTTCAGTGTAGCTGAAACCCCTATTTTTATTGATAAAGCTTTTACTGAAAAAATGTTGGCTACGGGTGATTATGTGAACCAAGTAATTCAGTCAGACCGATTCAATTCTATAACAGAGCCCTCTTTAAAAAATATTCCCGTTTTCCCTAACGAAACAGCTTTACCGAAGTGCATAGTAATGGATTTTGCTATTGCAACAAATGAACAAAATGAATTAGTGCCTGCTTTAATTGAACTGCAAGGTTTCCCTTCCCTATTCGCCTATGAACTACTGCAAGATGAATGTATTCGTAAAACTTATACAATTCCTGAAGGCTATAGCCCTTATTTAAATGGCTATAACAAAGAAAAGTACATGCTTCATTTAGAATCTATTTTGAAAGCAGATACATTAATTGATACTAAAAAGAATTTAAATACGAATAATCGAAATATATCTGACTCTACTAAAGATACTCTAAAGCATTCCAATAAGCATATCGTATTATTAGAAATACTACCCCATCAGCAAAAAACAAGAATTGATTTTTACTGCACAGAAAAGTATTTTAATATTCCTATTGTTTGTATTACTGAAATTTTTGTAGAAGAAAACCATTTATTCTATGAAAGAGAAGGCAAGAAAATTAAAATAGATAGAATTTATAATAGAATTGTACTTGATGAATTAAAAAATCAAACTGAAGAAATACAAGATAAAGGTGCTTTACTTTGGTCTAATTTAGATATTGAATGGGTAAGCCACCCACATCATTTTTTTAGAATTAGTAAATTCTTACTTCCTTTTTTAAAGCATACCTATATTCCTAAGGCGCAATTTCTAGACCAACTAACTACTATACCTACTGCATTAGATAAATATATATTAAAGCCCCTATTCTCTTTTGCAGGCCAAGGCGTTATTATTGATATTAGTGCTGATGATATCTCAAACATAAAAGACCCTTCAGCTTGGATACTCCAAGAAAAGGTAGAATATGCAAATTGTATTGAAACGCCCACTGGACCAGCCAAGGCTGAATTAAGGCTGTTTTATTTCTGGGACGAAAGCAAACAACAATATATAGCCACTATGAACCTTGCTCGATTAAGTAAAGGGAAAATGATAGGAGTTGATTATAATAAAAATAAACAATGGGTGGGCGGTAGCCTTGCTTATTTTGAAAAACATTAGTTTTGCGCTAAAATGTTAATTATGGATTATACTAAAAAGGGCGGCTTCTTTATTTATCCACTCTTATTTCTTGTATTTAGTTTTAGTTTAATAAGTCAAAATATATTGGCTCAAGATGCTGGAGAAATTCAGGTTTATGGTTCTGCAACTACACCTAAGTATACTACCATCATTGAGCTACACTCCAATTATACTTTTAAAGGGCCAAAATCTAATGAAAAATACCATCCATTATTAGAGACCATTGAAATCACATCTGGACTCAGTAAAGATTTTGAACTTGGTTTTTATATATTTACCTATAATAATAATGGCAAATTACAATATACAGGTTCTCATATTAGACCAAGAGTGAAAGCACCTGATAGCTGGAATTGGCCCTTAGGTGTAAGCTTATCTACTGAAATTGGTTTTGATAAAGACCCTTTCACCAATGAAAAAGATTGGGGCGCAGAAATTAGACCCATCTTTGATAAAACGATAGGTGATCATTATTGGTCATTTAATCCTAGTCTTGGTGTATCTTTTACGAATAATGAAGTGCTGTTTGAACCTAATTTGAAATATGCTTATGCAAGCTCTAAAAAAGCAAGTATTGGTTTTGAATATTTTGGAAATACAGGAAAACTTTTAAGCCCCTATAGATTACCTAATCAAGAGCATCAACTATACGCAGTGGTAGACCTTTATTTACATCCACTTTATGAATTTAATTTTGGTATTGGCAAAGGAATCACAGAAAGCTCTAATGGACTAATCATTAAATGCTTTGTCGGTAGAAGAATTAATTGGAAACATAAATAAACTAATCTTTCAATAAATAGATAAAAAAATCATCACCTACTAGCTCATTTTTTAAAAAGTTTAAAAAAATAAAGTAATAGATGATGATTATGTATAGTTGCTTACTATTTAATGTAAACTTTCTTACTATCTATTTACAACAAGATCCGTCTTTGCAACATTTAGCATCTTTTTTGCAACATTCCATATCCTTACTGTCTTTAGACATGCCTTTTTTACAAGTTACACCCTCTGTGCAACAACTAGCTCCTGGCTTGCAACAGCTAGCAGTCTCTGCCACTGCAGTTTTGCCAGCTCTATCATACTGGCAACATTCATCTAATTTGCTGTATGCTTCAGCACTCGCTACTTTATGCTCAGTATCGTAACCAGCAGCAGCCACTGCGTCTTCAATTTTATCTGAAGATGTCTTAGAGGCATTAAAACTTACTTTTAATATTTTAGCAGCCTTATCCCAATTGGCAGTAACTGCGCCAGCTTCTTTAGCCGCTTTTTCAATATGCGCTTTGCACATACCGCAATTGCCTGCTACTTTAATTTTAGTAGAAGTTTGGGCTTGTAAAGCAAAAGTAGATATCAAAATAAAACCCATTAATAATATAAAATTTTTCATAAACTTTTTTTAAATATAATTTTTGTAAACTAATTTTTGGTATAGCATGATTATTCATGTATTCCATTATAACTGCCTCTTTCATAAAAGTGAGGCAGTCTATTCACAAGCTAGTCTCTAGCTATTGAATGTCTATTTTCTAGAAAAAATCAAATTAAATATACGCAGATGAGCTCGTAAATGGGCGGCCCAGTATTGACCAAATTCTTATTAGAAATAAGAGGTTTGCTATTAAGTAAAGTAGTACTAGCTTTTTGAATAGCAACTATTTCATGCGTAGTGTTAAGACTTAATTTCTTAACAATATTATTAGTACTTGCTTGAAACTGATGGTTGTCCTGTGATTTTAAATACACTGTTTTTTCAGAACAGCAGATGTCCTTTTTAGAAGACTTAGCGCATTTACATTTTTTAACCTTACCTGCACATAAATGGGTAGTTGCCGTTGCGCCTATACTAGCAACAGAATACAATAAAACTAAAAATATAGTAAATACCCTTTTCATGAGCTCTTTAATTACTGTAAAGGTACAGCCTATTTCAATTATGTAAAAAAAATAGCTGTTAAAATAAAATTAATTAATGAAATTCCACCAAATGCCTACCCTGAACCAAGTACCTGTGCCTGGATAGTTTTGAGCAGTGAAATTATAAGTGTTTCCCAATGAACTACTTGTAGGAATTAAAGTATTCAAATTTTCTAATCTGATATACCCTTTGAAGCGTTTGATCATAAAATGTAAAAAGACATTGGCAGTAGGTCTATTATGAAGCATATAGCTATTTTGCAAATAGAACTGCCCTGTCATAGGCATATAGTCATCAGCTTTAAAGTCGGTATGATAGATCATTTCTAGTCCGGTAGAAAGGTTCAGGTTTTTGTAAAAATTACCTTCAAATGCTACTCTTTGTCTAGATAAAACGAGTGGAATATTTATGGGCGCCGATTGATCTACTATTTGAACAGTGGTTTCATTATACCAATTCCAATGTCTACTAATTTTAATTTTATTGGCAAGCAAAGTACTAATATAGCTTATTGGCTTTGTGTAAACGGCAGGTTGAAAGCCTGATGAGAAATAGTTATAGTTATTAATTAACTGGTAGTTAAAAGATACCCTGAAACCCTTTGCTGCATTTCCTAACTCTCCATTCATGTCCACAGTATTTTCCTTCTTTATGCCCTTTAAAGCATTTATAGAAAACTGTGTAAGGCCTAAATAATTAGTGGAAGGGGTTCTATTGCTATTTTGAAAAGCTATTTTCAAATAAGTTCCTTTGGCATTTAAAACTCTAGATAAGTAAAATTGAGCATCGTAGTCACCTGCATGATAGCCATTCAAATATATTTTACCGGATGCAAGTAAATCCCATAACT
>JBEGKS010000020.1:0-17467 GCA_041183945.1 Bacteroidota bacterium
CAGTACTACATGGAAGGCAGCCGATGCACATCAGTACATATTTGAAGGAAGCGATAGAGCTACTGGAAAAGTAAAATGGACAGGTACTAGAGTTGATTTAATTTTTGGTTCAAATTCTGAATTGCGCGCACTTGCAGAAGTATATGCATGTGATGATGCCAAAACAAAATTCGTTCATGACTTTATTGCCGCATGGGATAAGGTAATGAATTTGGACCGCTTCGATTTAGCATAATTTTAAAAATAAAAAAGCCTTCCTAAATTTTAGGGAGGCTTTTTAAATTGTATTTGTATATGAAAAAGTTTTTTCAATTAGTATTTACTGCATTATTCTTTACTACTTCATTCTTTTCTACTTCTTTAATGGCGCAAACTGCTCAAGACTTGGTAAAAAAATCAATTCAAGAGCAGCAAACTAGTATAGTGGATGAATTTAAAACCTTTTTATCTATTCCTAATGTTGCTTCTAATCCAAAAGGTTTGCAAGAAAACGCGCAGTGGATTATGAATTATATGAAAGCAAAAGGCATAGAGGATATAAGTTTACTAACACTTCCAAATAGTCAAATGCCGCCTGTAGTGTATGGAGAAGTGAAAGTGCCAGGTGCAACAGAAACTATTATATTTTATGCCCACTACGATGGTCAACCCGTTGACACAACTAAATGGTTTCCTGGTTTGCATCCTTTCAAACCAAGCTTATATTCTGGTATGTATGAAAATGAGGCTATAGTAATGCCTTGGTTAACAAAGGGCAGTAATTATGATATGAATGCAAGAATTTATGCAAGAGGAGCCTCCGATGATAAAGCAGGGGTGATGGCCATTATAAATGCCTATGCACAATTAAAAGTCTTAAATATAAAACCTACTGTTAATATTAAATTTTTCTTCGAAGGTGAAGAGGAAGCAGGTTCACCTAATTTAGAAGCATTTTTAGAATTGTATAAAAATAAGTTAGCAGCTAATTTTTGGATAATCTGTGATGGCCCTGTGCATCAGTCAGGTAAAAAACAATTAGTAATGGGTGTGAGAGGGGATACACATTTAGAACTAACTGTATTTGGCCCTAAGCGCCCTTTACATTCAGGACATTATGGTAATTGGGTATTGAACCCTGCCATGGAACTTGCAAGGTTACTAGCTAGTATGAAAAATGAAAAAGGTGAAGTAACCATTAAAGGTTTTTATGATGATGTAACGCCTTTAACCAATGCAGAAAAACAAGCATTGGCAAAAGTGCCTTCTGTGGAAGCGCAGTTAAAAGATGAATTAGGTATTAATGCCACAGAAAGAGAAGGTGCATTAAATGACGCCTTACAATTACCTTCTTTAAATATTAATGGTATACAAAGTGCAGGGGTAGGTAAGTATTCAGCCAATGTAATTCCTACTAAGGCTATTGCATCTGTGGATATGAGATTAGTGGTAGGAAATAATTGGGAAAAGCAACAACAAAAAGTAATTGATCATATCATCTCCCAAGGCTTTTTTGTAACAGACAAAGAACCCACCGATGAAGAAAGAAAATTAAACGCTAAAATTTGTATGGTGGTGAGGGACAAGAAAAGTTATAATGCACAAAAAACTTCTTTAGATAATCCTTATGTAAGAAGAATTTCAAAAGCGATTTCACTTGTTAGTAATGAACAACCTGTTTTACTTCCTACACTAGGAGGTAGTTTGCCTTTATTTGTATTTGAGAAAGTATTGAAAACATCTCCTGTGACAGTGCCCATTGCCAATCATGACAATAACCAGCATGCCGAGAATGAAAATATAAAGTTGAAGAACTTTTTTGATGGGATTCAGCTATTCTCCTCTATTATGACTATGGAGAAATAATAGTTCTGAGAATCTTTTAGTATATTGAAAGTAGAATAATACATTTCTATAAATAAATTTAGCTCTAATGAAAACATTTTTTAAAAACAAGATTGTTCGTGTCATTTCCTTTGTACTTGTCATTACATCTTCCTTTGCTTTTAGCGTTCCTTTAACCTTTCCAGGTTTAGTGGACTGGGCCATGGTAGCGCGTATACGCGAAGAAGGTTTACAGCATTCTAAAGTAATGGAGTACGAATCATATATAGTAGATGTATTAGGTGCAAGACTTACTTTGTCTCGTGATATGCAAAAAGCACAATTATGGGCCTTGGAAGAAATGAAAAAAATGGGATTAAGCCAAGTGAATAGCGAGGCCTATATGGACTATGGCGTTACCTGGGATAATGAATATGTATCGGCACATATGATTGAACCAGACTATATGCCACTCAATGCTTATCCTGTTGCTTATACAGCTGGTACAGTAGGTAAAATAAATGCTGAAGCAATGGTGGTAGATATTCAAACCAAAGAAGATATTGAATTGTATAGAGGTAAATTAAAAGGTAAAGCAGTTTTAATTTCTAATCCTGCTGTTATCGATTTACAAACACTTACTAATGGAGTACACCGTTATAATAATGATGAACTTATTGCTTTAGAGCAAGCAGCTATTACACCTATTAAACCAAATCTAGCAAGGGTTATTAAAAATCCAACAATTATAACAGCTGTAGAACGCTTGTCTTTTTTAAAATCTGAAAATGTAGCAGTGGTTTTACAAACCGATGGTAATAGACTAGGCATTGTGCCTGCTTATTCTCGTCCTGGTGTGAGAGAAGATGGTTGGTCTGCTGCAGGAATGAAAAACTCTTCACCTATTTTAGCAGTGACCCCAGAACATTATAATAGAATGTACCGTGTTATAAAAAGAGGCATTGCTGTTAAAATAGAATTTGAAATAAAAAATAAAATAGGAGATAAGGTTGAACAAGCAATGAATCTTGTAGGTGAAATTCCAGGTACCGATCCTAAAGAAGGCATTGTTATGGTAGGTGCCCATTTTGATACTTGGCATGGAAGTTCTAATGCAAGTGATAATTCATCAGGAACTGCAGTCGCATTGGAAGCCATGCGTATACTTAAAACACTAGGTGTAAAACCAATGCGTACTATTCGTATTGCTTTATGGTCGGGTGAAGAACAAGGCCTGTATGGTTCTCGTGCCTATGTACAAAAACATTTTGGTGACCCTCGTAATGCAGCCATTGGTATGAAGCCAGAATATGAAATGTTATCTGCTTATTTTAATCAAGACTATGGTGCAGGACAATATCGTGGTATATACTTACAAGGCAATGAAGCAGCCAGAACCATGCTTACTGCATGGATGGAGCCTTTTCGTGACTTAGGTATGAATATGGTGTCTAACCAAAATTTAGGAAGTACCGACCATGTTTCATTTGATGAAGTGGGACTTCCTGGCTTTCAATATTTACAAGACAGAACACCTGGTACTGCTGGACATACTAACCTTGATTATCTTGAAGGCATACAGCCAGAAGACTTAATGAAAAATGCTACTATTATGGCATCTTATATTTATCATGCTGCCATGGCAACGGAGAAAGTTCCTAGAAAATCAATGCAGGTAAAATAAAATTGTATTATGAGATATAGTGTTATACTATTTATTTTATTTGTATTTATTTATGCTTGTTCCAAAAAAGAATCTACGCCTGATGTTATCCCTCCAGTTATCATTAAACTTTCTTCTTGTGATTCTATTAAGCAAGGATTATTAAAAACTAGTGCAGATACTATAAGATTATTATCATGTGTGTCTATTACCGGATGTGATTCTATAAGATTAGGCGTGATTAAACTCACTAAAGCCGATTCTATTAGGTTGTCTGCATGTATAAAATTCACGGGTTGTGATTCACTAAGACTTGGACTTATTGAAAAAACACAACAAAATATTGACAGACTCAATTGTTATTTAGAAATAGGACAAAAATATAAAGGCGGAATTATTGCTTATATTTTACAATCAGGTGATCCTGGTTATGTTTCAGGAGAATTGCATGGTCTAATTGCATCAACATCGGATTTTTCAGTAGGTGCTGAATGGGGTTGTTATACAAAAATACTTACTGGAGCAGACGGCTTAAGATTAGGCACAGGGAATCAAAATACAATTGATATAATAGCTGGTTGCACTACCACGGGTATTGCCGCTAGACTTTGTGGAGATTTAGTGCAAGAGGGATATTCAGATTGGTATTTACCTAGTAAAGATGAGTTGAATAAATTGTTCTTAAATAAACTTGCTATTGGAGGCTTTACCAGCGGCAAAGAAAATTATTGGACTTCTTCTGAGGGTAGTTTTGATGATGCTTGGATACAGAATTTCATTACGGGTGGGCAGACTAATCCTCGTAAGGATAATATTTATGCTGTTCGTGCAATTAGGAGTTTTTAAAAAAAAACTCTTTCAGGACTGTCGTTTTTCACTGCGTTCAAAACGACTTCCAAAGGGGGCGTACCCAAACCCTAATTCAAGGACTACCTTCGTCCTTCGGACTTGGTGTTCCTTGAATAGCGGGCGTACCCAAACCCTTTCAATAATATCGCTTTGCGATATTGTTGGGTTTTTTAACGCTCAAGCTTTTACGAGCAAGCTCGCAACGCTTTCGCATTAAAAAACCCTGTCCCGAAAATCGTGACAGGGTTTGTGCCCAGAACAGGAATCGAACCTGCACATCCTTGCGAACGCTAGATTTTGAGTCTAGTGCGTCTACCAATTCCGCCATCTGTGGGCAGGGCTGCAATATTACGCTATTAACGAAAATCTGCCAAAATACGATCTAGGTATTTTTTCTTGTAGTAATACTCCTTTATTTGCAGCATTCCTTCTTGGGAAATAGTATCGACCGAACTAGTTTCCATATACGCTTGAATAGGGCTGAAAATTTCATTTTCTATATTTTTTACTTTAGTAAGTACATTTTGTTTTGCTGCTTCATCATCGGCGTCCATCCATGCTTCATTGAGTTCCATCATTTCCATTAAGAAATCTGGGCTTAATGCATATTTCTCCTCCTTCTCTAAAAACCCTTTTACTTCTAATACATAGGGTAGAATAGCTGCTGGGTTTTGTAATAAAGTGAATGCTTTATTGGCAATGGCGGATTTTTCTAAGGCTTCTTCTTGTTCAAACTCGTTGGCCTGGGTAAACTTATCGGGATGTGATGCACGCTGTATTTCCATAAAAGCAGCACGCAGTTGCTTTGTATCTACTTGAAAACCAATAGGCAAACCGAACAATTCAAAATAGTTCATTTTAATATTTTGTATATTGTGTAAAATTACCAAAATGCCGGTTATTGGACTTATTAAAGAAGGAAAAGTTCCTAGTGACAATCGGGTAGCGCTTACACCGAAGCAATGTAGGTATTTGTTAGATCAATTCCCTAGCTGGGATATTATTGTTGAATCTTCCCCTAATAGATGTTATAAGGATAAAGAATACCAAAAAGAAGGTATTAAAGTAGTGGAGGATATAAGTACTGCAGATATATTATTTGGCATTAAAGAAGTACCTAAAGACCAACTAATAGCGAATAAAAAATATTTATTCTTCTCTCATACCAAGAAAGCACAAAATTTTAATAAAGGATTGTTTCATGTTATGATGGATAAAAACATAACCCTTATTGACTATGAATGCTTAGAACATGAAGACGGACAAAGACTTATTGGCTTTGGATTTTTTGCAGGTATTGTAGGGGCGCATAATGGAATTATGGCCTATGGCAATAGAACCAAAGAATTTAAATTAAGTAGAGTAAAAGAAGTGAAAGATTATATGGAGTTAGTGCATACTTATTTTGGTTTAAAACTTCCCAATATTAAAATTGCCATTACAGGTTCTGGTAGAGTGGCCCACGGTATTTTAGAAATTATGAACCTAATGGATGTGCAACAAGTGGAGCCTGATGAATATACTAGCAGAGCATACGCGTACCCTGTTTATGTGCATTTGAAAGGAGGAGATTTGTATAGACATAAGGACACCCATACTTACGACAGAAATGATTTTCATACGCATCCTGAAAACTACCATTGTTTATTTACAAATTATTTGAAGCATACCCATATACTTATGAATGGTATTTATTGGGAACCAGGTATAGCGCCTTTATTTACCATGGACGATTTAAAAGAAGACGATTATGCTTTAACCACTATTGCAGATATCACCGACGATGCCCATGGAAGTGTCCCTTGTAATTTAGGCGATTCAAGTTCTGAGGATCCTGTATATGGAGTAAATGTAACCACTGTTGAAAAAACTGCCCCTTATATGCATAATGGCATTGATATAATGGCGGTGGGTAATTTACCCAATGAACTTCCTCGTGATGCTAGTAGGTATTTTGGAGAACAGCTTATTAAATATGTAATCCCCGATTTATTGAAGGGAGGTAATAAAATTATAGATGGTGCTACCATGCTTGATAAGGGAAAGCTGACCCAAAAATTTTCTTACTTAGAGGATTATTCAAAACATTAAGTTTAAAATAGTTTCCTTTTTAAACTATATAGAGTTAAGTTATTATAAATGCAAGTAATAATCCTTTAGTAGTTCGGTAAAGGCTGTTGAGTAAGTATTATCTGCATTTTTAATCACTATTTTATTTCTTAGTACTGAATTACCTTTATCTGGGGTATTTCTATTTTTTTGAAAATGCAGAAAGGATCTAAAAGGTAAATGCTTGGCATCGTTATACACTAATACTTCTTCTGCTAAATACATATGATTCGCTTCTGCTAATTTTTGCATCGTATAAGCGCGAAGGGTAGGCACTAAAACAAAGAATGAACCTTCATCAGATATTATACTTGAAACATTTTCTACCAAAATACTCCAAGGTAGTTCAGTACTATGGGCGGCTTTATTTTTATTGGCATCTGGAGACTTTAAATCGCCTTCGTAAAAAGGAGGATTTGTTATTATAATATCGAATCGGTTTTTTTCAATTTCCGTAGCTATAAAATTGGCTGCATAGTTTTGAATGGAATCATTTACAAGCATTAAGCGTTCGCTCCATTTACTTAAATTAAAATTGGAAGAAGCTTCTGTAGCTGCTTGGGATTCAATTTCAACAGCAGTAATTTTTGTATTATTTTTATGCGTTACCTGTGCTAGCATAAGGCTTAATAAACCCGTACCCGTGCCAATGTCTACTATTGAATGGGCCGTTTCTAAAGAGGGTTGTTTGGCCACCCAGGCCCCAAACAAACATGCATCAGTACATACTTTCATTGAAGTATGCTGCTGATGCACGATAAATTCTTTACACTGAAAAAAGGGGTTAGCCACTATTCTGCACTTAAGCTAGCTCCTAAATATTCTTTATTTAATCTAGCAATGTTTGCTATAGAAATTTCTTTAGGACAAGTGGCTTCGCAAGCACCTGTATTAGTACAAGAACCAAATCCTTCTTTATCCATTTGCGCCACCATATTTAATACACGTGATTTTCTTTCTGGAGCACCTTGAGGAAGTAATGCTAAGTGAGAAACTTTCGCACTTAAAAATAACATTGCTGAACTATTCTTACATGCTGCCACACAAGCACCACAACCAATACACATGGCAGCGGCAAAGGCGTCGTCGGCATTTTGTTTTTCAATAGGAAGGCTATTGCCATCTACTGCATTACCTGTATTCACACTAATGTATCCACCTGCTTGAATAATTCTATCAAAAGCAGAACGGTCTACGGTTAAATCTTTTACAATAGGGAAAGAGTTCGCTCTCCATGGTTCAATCACAATGGTTTCGCCATCCTTGAAGGCGCGCATATGCAATTGACAAGTAGTATTCGCCTGCCAAGGACCATGTGGTTTTCCGTTAATATACATAGAACACATACCGCAAATACCTTCTCTGCAATCGTGATCAAAGGCTACTGGGTCGCCACCTTCGGTAATTAATCTTTCATTTAAAATGTCCATCATTTCTAAAAAAGACATTTCATCTGAGATACCTGCAACATCATAAGTAACAAATGCACCTTGTGCATTGGCATTTTTTTGACGCCAAACTTTAACTTTTAAATTCATTGTATTTTGAGACATAGCTAAAAAATTATTCTGTAAATATTTTGTGTTAGTGTGGTTTGCTTATTAAAAGTTCAAAACTTATTTATAGTTACGTTGACTTGGTTTAATCACATCGTAATTCAAAGCTTCTTTATGTAATTGCCACTCGTGCTCTCCTTTATTTTCCCAAGCAGAAACAAACATAAAGTTTTCATCATCTCTTAAGGCTTCTCCTTCTGGTGTTTGGTATTCTTCTCTAAAGTGTCCACCACAGCTCTCTTCTCTTGTTAAAGCGTCAATACACATTAATTCACCTAGTTCAATAAAGTCGGCCACACGGTTGGCTTTATCTAATTCAGGATTATACTCATTTATTTCTCCAGGTATTCTTAGATCAGACCAGAATTCTTTTTTCAAAGCTTGTAAATCTAGTATGGCTTGTTTTAAACCTGCCGCATTTCTTGACATACCACATTCGTTCCAGATAATTTTACCTAAACGCTTATGGAAACTTTCTGCAGATTGTTTACCATTGATATTTTTTAATGAAGCAATTCTATCTGCTACTTTTTTAGCAGCTTCTTCAAAAGCAGGGTGTGTAGTTGGAATAGCTGCATTGTAAATTTCATCCGCTAAATTATTTCCCACTGTATAAGGAGCTACAAAATAACCATCGGCTAAACCTTGCATAAGGGCACTTGCCCCTAAACGGTTGGCACCATGATCGCTAAAGTTAGCTTCTCCTAATGCAAATAAACCAGGCACTGTAGTTTGTAATTCATAATCTACCCATAAACCACCCATGGTATAATGCACCGCAGGATATATACGCATGGGCACTTCGTAAGGGTTTTCTCCAGTGATTTTTGCGTACATTTCAAATAGATTACCATATTTTTCTTTCACCACTTCCTTACCCATGGCAATAATTTGCTCACTTGATATATTTGAAAGTCCTTGCTTGCTCACTTCAATCTTACCATATCTTTCAATAGCGGCTGCATAATCTAAATAGACCGCTTGCTTTGAAGTACCAACACCAAAACCAGCATCACATCTTTCTTTAGCAGCACGAGAAGCCACATCACGAGGTACTAAGTTTCCAAAAGCAGGGTAGCGACGTTCTAAGAAATAATCTCTATCTGCTTCTGGTATATCATTTGCTTTTCTAGTTTCTCCAACATTTTTAGGCACCCATATTCTTCCGTCATTTCTTAATGACTCAGACATGAGGGTTAATTTGGATTGATGATCGCCACTCACTGGAATACAGGTAGGGTGAATTTGTGTAAAACAAGGATTGGCAAAATAAGCGCCTTGCTTATGCGCTTTCCAAGCAGCTGTTACATTTGATCCCATGGCATTGGTTGATAAATAATACACATTACCATATCCACCAGAACATATTAAAACGGCATGTCCAAAATGTTTTTCTAATTCACCTGTAATTAAATTACGTGCAATAATACCTTTTGCTTTTCCGTCAATTTTTACAATGTCCAACATTTCATGTCTTGCATGCATTGTTACATTGCCAAGTGCTACTTGACGCTCTAAGGCTTGGTAGGCACCAATTAATAATTGTTGACCTGTTTGACCTGCAGCATAAAAAGTTCTTTGAACTTGCGTACCACCAAAACTACGGTTGCTTAATAATCCACCATATTCACGTGCAAAGGGAACACCCTGTGCCACACATTGATCAATAATATTCGCACTCACTTCTGCTAAACGGTGCACATTTGCTTCACGCGCACGGTAGTCACCTCCTTTAATCGTATCATAAAATAATCTGAAAACACTATCACCATCGTTTTGATAATTCTTAGCAGCATTAATTCCACCTTGTGCAGCAATACTATGTGCACGACGAGGAGAATCTTGAAAACAAAATGCTTTTACTTTATAACCTAATTCGCCCATGGCAGCAGCAGCTGAAGCGCCTGCAAGTCCAGTACCCACAATAATGACTTCCATTTTTCTTTTGTTGGCAGGGTTCACTAGTTTACAATGTCCTTTGTAATCGACCCATTTGTCATCTAGTTTTCCGGAAGGTATTTTAGCGTCTAACATATTTAATCTTTTATCTATCGTTTAGAATATATTTTATTTTGAATTTTTAATTTACCCAATGTAAATAAAAACTAATAGGCATTAAAGCAAATGCTAATGGAATAATAATAGCAAAGCCATAACCAATGGAGCTAATCATTGTGTGGTATCTTTTATTATGCACTCCAATCGTTTTGAAGGCACTTTGAAAACCATGTGCTAAGTGATAGCCTAATGAGATACAAGAAATTACATAAAATAAAACCACCCAAACATTTTGGAAAGTATCTTGCATCACTGCATATAAATTATGTACTACAAAGCCATTACCTAAATCCATTTCAGCAACACCTGTAATTCTTGAAGGAACCCAAAAATGTTTCCAATGTATAATGAAAAACATAAGAAGTATAGTTCCTAAAATGGCCATGCTTCTGCTATACCATTTACTACCTTTAGAATAATTTACTTCATAGCCCACTTTTCTTTTGCTTCTATTTTCTAAGGTTAGCATATAGCCTTGAATGATATGTAGAAAAATACCTAAGAAGAGTCCAATTTCTAAAATTCTAGGCACTATAAAACTTCCCATAAAATGAGCTGCTTTGTTGAACATGACGCCGCCGTCCATTGCCCAAATACAAGCATTTAATCCTGCATGCACCACTAAGAATAAGACTAAGAAAATACCCGTGAAAGCCATTACTAATTTTTTCCCCACGGAGGATGTAAACATTTGCTTAAAGGTCATAATAAGATGTATTTTAAATCGATGCAAAGTTAAGTATGAATTGCGAGCTTAGAATAATTCGTTGCATGATTTTTCCTATATTTTATAAATTATTAAAACAAGTCATTCAAAAGGCCCCTTTAGATAAGTTATTCACCACTTGTATAAAAATTGAGCCGTGAACATATATTGACTTAATTTTATACCATGAATAAAGTGCTAACTATACTTTGGAATAGCTTCAAAATGGCCTTGGGAGAATTAAAAGCCAATAAGCTAAGAACCTTCCTTTCCTTATTTGGTATCACCATTGGGATCTTTTGTATTATTGGGGTTTTGGCCACCATTGATAGTCTGCAATCTAAAATCAAAACCGACCTTTCTAGCTTCGGAAATAACTCGGTTTATATTGATAAATGGGACTATTCTGGAGGCCCAGAATACCCTTGGTGGAAGTTCGTTAAGCGACCAAGTATGAAAATGGAGGAAATGGAATTCGTTAAAAAGAAGAGTACGCTGGCTTCCAATATGGCCTTCTTCATGCAAACACAAGAATCTTTTTCATACGAGGATAATATATTAAAGGGCGTAAACCTATATGGCGTCACTCCTGAATATAAAAATATACAATCGTTTAATATTGGTTATGGAAGGTATTTCAATGAGTCCGATTTTACAAGAGGTGTGCCCTTCGGCGTTATAGGATTTAAAGTAGCAGAGGAATTATATGGCAAGGCAGATAAAGGAGTGGGTAAAACCATTACTTACAAAGGCCGTAAGCTTTTAGTGATAGGCGTAATTGAAAAACAAGGTTCTGCTATTATTAATGGATATGACTATGATAAAAGTACCATTGTTACCCATAATTATATGGCATCGGTTTATAACCCTGAAAGTTTAGGACCCGTCATTATGGTACAACCTAAGCCAGGCATTACGTCCAAGGCATTGCAAGAAGAATTAACAGGCATTATGCGTCAAATTAGAAAACTAAGTCCTACGCAGGAAGATAATTTCACCTGTAATGATGTTGCCCAATTTAAAGACCAAGTGGAAAGTGTATTTGGTGCCGTAAATCAAGGAGGCTGGGCTATTGCAGGACTTTCTTTAATAGTGGGTGCATTTGGTGTGGCCAATATTATGTTTGTAACCGTGAGAGAAAGAACCAGTCAAATTGGACTGAAAAAAGCAATAGGTGCCAAAAGTTCTTCTATCTTATATGAGTTTTTATTAGAGAGTGCATTTTTGTGTATTATAGGTGGGCTAGTGGGTTTATTTTTAGTTTGGATGCTCACTTTAGCACTAAGTTCATTCCTTCCATTTGCAATCACAATCGCACCTAGTATTATTTTTCTAGCCTTCAGTATCTGTATTATTTTAGGCGTGGTTTCAGGTATTATTCCTGCATCCATTGCAGCTAAAATGAATCCTGTAGAAGCTATTAGAACTAAGTAATATTCGTATTTTTTTAAGCTTTATCTTCGTGGGGTGAATACGAAACCCATTACTATATTAGCTATTGAATCTTCCTGCGATGAAACTGCAGCTTCCATAATTGTAAATGGAAAAATACTTTCCAATTTTATTGCCAATCAAACCGTGCATGAAAAATTTGGAGGTGTAGTGCCAGAACTAGCCAGCAGAGCACATATGGAAAACATTGTGCCGGTGGTAGACGCCGCTTTAAAAAAAGCCTTCCCTGAAAATACACCTACAGAAAGTTTAGAAAAATTAGATGCTATTGCTTTTACGCAAGCCCCTGGTTTAATTGGAAGTTTATTAGTGGGTGCACAATTTGCAAAATCTTTAGCGCTGGCATTAAATAAACCTTTAATTGCTGTGCATCATATGCAAGCGCATGTGCTTGCGAATTTAATAGACGATCCTAAACCTAGCTTTCCTTTTTTATGTTTAACAGTGAGTGGAGGACATACACAAATAGTAAGATGTAATAGCGCTGCTGAAATGATTATACTAGGTGAAACCATTGATGATGCTGCAGGAGAAGCCTTTGATAAAATTTCAAAACTATTAGGACTTCCTTATCCAGGTGGGCCTTTATTAGATAAACTAGCACAGATGGGAAATCCCAAAGCCTTTGTTTTTGCGAAACCTCAGGTACCCAATTTAGATTATTCTTTTAGTGGATTAAAAACAAGTGTATTATATTTTTTACAAAAACAATCGCCCGAATTTATTCAAGAAAATTTGAATGATTTATGTGCTTCTGTTCAATACACTATTGTAGAGATTTTATTAAAACAACTTAAAAAGGCCATTCAAGAAACGGGCATTCATGAGTTTTGTATTGCAGGGGGTGTGAGTGCCAATTCAGGCCTACGAAGTGGGGTGGCCCAGCTTGCTCAAAAAACCAAATCCACAGTATTTCTTCCGGCCTTTGAATACTGCACTGACAATGCTGCTATGATTGCCATGGCCGCTCATTTTAAGTATCTGGACGGGGCTTTTGAAAGTTTAGCCGTTACGGCCAATGCCAGATCAAATTGGTAAATTAAAAAGGATTAACTTTGCAGCCTCAAAAATAGTTTAGCAATGATTAGTGCAAGAAACGTCACTTTAGCCTATGGCAAAAGGGTTTTATTTGATGAAGTGAATATTAGCTTCACGAAAGGAAACTGTTATGGTATTATTGGTGCCAATGGTGCAGGTATGTCTACATTTTTAAAATTATTAAGTGGGGAAATTGAACCCAATAAAGGGACAGTGGAAATAACGCCAGGAGAACGTATGGCGGTATTAAAACAAAACCAATTTGAGTTTGATGAGCAAACCGTTTTGAATACTGTTTTAATGGGGCATAAAAGAATGTGGGAAGTGATGCATGCCAAAGATGCTTTGTATGCGAAAGAAGATTTTACAGAAGAAGATGGTATTAAAGCAGGAGAGATGGAAGCAGAGTTTGGTGAGATGGGTGGCTATGAAGCGGAAAGTAATGCTGCAAGTTTATTAAGTGATTTAGGTGTGAAAGAAGCAATGCACCAAGACTTAATGAAAGACATTCCTAGTAATTTTAAACTTCGAGTTTTATTAGCACAATCGCTATTTGGTAATCCCGATATTTTATTATTAGATGAGCCTACTAACGGTTTGGATATTGAAACCATTGGATGGTTAGAAAATTTCTTAGCCGATTATCAAAATATTGTACTGGTAGTAAGTCACGACCGTCACTTCTTAGATACTGTGTGTACGCACGTTTCAGACGTTGACCGTTCTAAAATAAAAACATTTACAGGCAACTATTCTTTCTGGTATGAGTCGTCTCAATTAATGGCGCGTCAAATGTCTGATAAAAATAAAAAGAATGAAGACAAGCGTGCTGCCTTATTAGATTTCATTGCGCGTTTCTCTGCCAATGCAAGTAAGAGTAAACAAGCTACTTCTCGTAAAAAGGCTTTAGAGAAATTAACCATTGAAGAAATTGAGCCATCGAACAGAAAGTACCCTGGTATTATGGGTAATCAAATTTTGAATGTAGAGAAATTGAAAAAAGAAGTGGATGGTCGTGTTTTATTTAAAGACGTTTCTTTTTCTGTAAGCAAAAACGACAAGATTGCTTTTTTAAGTAGAGACCCCTTAGCCATTACTTATTTCTTTGATATTATTAATAACATTGGTAAAGCCGATGGTGGTACTTATGAGTGGGGCACTACTATTACAAGTGCTTATTTGCCTATGGAACATAATAGCTTTTTTAATGAGGCCTATACTTTAATGGATTGGTTAAGACAATATGTTCCTTCGCATGTAACAGACGCCGATGAGCCCTTTATTAGAGGCTTTTTAGGCAAGATGTTATTCAGTGGAGATGATGTTTCCAAAAAGACTAATGTTTTAAGCGGAGGGGAGAAAGTGCGTTGTATGGTAAGTAAAATGATGCTTCAAAATCCGAATGTGGTTATTTTGGATCAGCCTACTAACCACTTAGACCTTGAAAGTATCCAAAGCTTCAACGAGGGCTGTCAAAACTACCCAGGTGTGGTGCTAATTACCTCTCATGACCATACTTTCATGCAAACAGTGGCCAATAGAGTCATAGAATTAACCCCTAAAGGCATCATTGATAGATTGATGACTTTTGATGAATATATGGAAGATAAAAGGGTGCAAGAATTAAGGGCAGAAATGTATGCCTAAGGCTTCCCAAACGCCTTATAGCTTCATGAAAACCAACATTTTAGCCTTTTTTGGGTTTTAATGGCCTAATTTTCAAAAAAACACTAAAATAAATGGGACTGTAAAGGTTATTTACTTACCTTTGCCGTCCGTAAAAAATAATTTCTCATGGCTAGAGTATGTCAATTAACTGGAAAGAAGCCGATGTCTGGAAATAGTGTTTCACACTCCAACATCAAGACAAAGCGTCGTTTCCTTCCAAATTTGCAAAAGAAGCGTTTCTACTTCATAGAAGAAGATCGCTGGATTACCATCAAAGTATCAACTGATGCTATCAGAACCATTAATAAGAATGGTTTAGCTTCTGTTGTTAAAGATCTTAGAGCGCAAGGCGAAAAGATTTAATTAACCCAATTAAGTATAACTTATAATATACCATCATGGCAAGGAAAGGAAACAGAGTTCAAGTAATATTAGAGTGCACAGAGCACAAGACTACTGGTTTACCAGGAACTAGTCGCTATATTACTACAAAGAACAAAAAGAATACTCCAGATCGTTTGGAGTTTAAAAAGTATAACTCAATTTTGAAAAAAGTAACGTTACATAAAGAAATTAAATAGTCATGGCAAAATCAGCATCTAAAAACGCGAAAGTAAAAGATCTTAAGGCTTCAGCTGAAGCAAAAAACTGGACTAAAGTAATTAAAGCTATCCGTAGCCCTAAAACAGGCGCGTATACTTTTAAAGAGAATATCGTTCACAAAGACCTTGTAAAGGAATTCTTAGCTAAATAGTTTCAAACTATTACTGCAAAGTAATTTTACATCGCAAAAAACATTTAAAGTTCAGACCTAGTCTGGACTTTTTTATTTTACACAAAGCATCTTTCTATTTTATTGATTAAATTTACACTATGAGCTTTTTAGGTAAATTATTTGGCATAAAAGAAAAGGAAACCCTTGACCAAGGTTTAGAGAAAACCAAGAAAGGTTTTTTAGAGAGAATATCTAAAGCCATTATAGGAAAAACTTCAGTAGACGACGAAGTATTAGATCAATTAGAAGAAGAATTAATTGGTGCAGATGTGGGCGTAGATACTACTTTAGCCTTAATTGAAAAATTACAAGAACGCGTTAAAAAAGAAAAATATTTATCTACTTCAGAATTGAATGGATTATTGCATGAAGAAATAGTTTCTTTATTAGTAGATGCACCCTCTAATCAATTAGGTTTTGTTCCACCCGCAGATAAAAAGCCTTATGTTATTTTAGTGGTTGGTGTGAATGGAGTGGGCAAAACAACTACCATTGGTAAATTAGCACATCATTATAAAGAAGCCGGAAATACAGTGGTAATGGGCGCTGCAGACACTTTTAGAGCAGCTGCTGCCGACCAACTCACTATTTGGAGTGAAAGAGTAGGTGTGGCCATTGTAAAACAAAATCATGGAGCAGACCCAAGTGCGGTGGCCTTTGATACTATTCAGTCGGCACAGGCTAAAAATGCAGATGTAGTATTAATAGACACTGCTGGTCGTTTGCACAATAAAGCGCATTTGATGGATGAGTTAAATAAAATTAAACGCGTTATTGAAAAACAAATACCAGGTGCTCCGCATGAAGTATTATTGGTATTGGATGGATCTACTGGGCAAAATGCTTTAGAACAAGCCAAACAATTTATGGCTGTGACTAGTGTGAATGCTTTAGCCATTACTAAATTAGACGGCACTGCTAAAGGCGGTGTAGTTTTATCTATTGCACATCAATGTAAAATACCTGTTAAATATATTGGAGTTGGAGAGCAAATTAAAGACTTACTTTTATTTGATAAAGATGAATTTGTAGATTCTTTATTTAAATAATGAATAAGTAAGTAAATACTCAAGCACTACTTAATTACATAACGAATTCCAATACCACCTTGATTTTTGAAATAGGCTTGTATAATACTAAAAGAGGGTTGCCAATCAATACTTATATTTAAAGGAGAGTTTTTCACTTTATAATCAAGCCCAATGATACCATCAAACCCAACTGAAATATTGGATTTGTCAGTAGTAGCGTTTTTCTTTACCCATTCTTCGCTCCAAATACCTAAATGACCACCGTAGCCAATGTACCAGGACAATTGATTGTCATCTTTAATGGGGGTATATTTTTCATTAATAGCAGATACCCAAAATCCATCTAGGGTAATGTAACCAGAGGCTTCAATGGCTTTATTGGGGGTGTAAAAAGTTTTATAGGTTAGCGCACCTGGGTACATTTTAACGCCAAAAGACTTCGTATAACCATCTTCATATAAATGAATACTTCTATTGACATTGGTATCTAAAGTAAAGTTCTGAGCAAAAATGAATTGGTAAACAAATAAACTAAAGAAAGTAAATACTAAATGCTTTTTTATCATATCGTAGGTTTGGGGGTACGCAAATTTAAGGGGAAAATGTAAAAATATACTGTTTAATAAATGCTAAATTTTCTATAAACAAGCCCAATCAGGGCTAGGGATTCTTGTGAATTATGTTTAGGTTTGTAGTATGCATAGTTTTAAAGAATTATCAGATAAATTTAACAAGGCATTTGAGGCCGAACATTTCCCT
>JBEGKS010000021.1:0-9561 GCA_041183945.1 Bacteroidota bacterium
TAGCACTAAAAAATATCCCATCATTGAATATGTATACCCAGGCCCGCAAACAGAGTCGGTTAACAAAAGCTTCAGTAAAGGAATGGATAGAATTGACAGGCTAGCTCAATTGGGTTTTGTAGTAGTGACTATAGGTAACCGTGGTGGTCATCCTGCGCGAAGCAAATGGTACCATAATTATGGATATGGCAATTTAAGAGATTATGGACTAGCAGATAAAAAAGCAACCATTGAACAATTAGCCGATAAGTATAGTTTTATTGACAGAGATAAAGTAGGTATTCATGGTCATAGCGGTGGTGGATTTATGAGTACCGCTGCCATGTTGGTGTATCCTGATATATTTAAAGTAGCTGTAAGCAATGCAGGCAACCACGATAACAGTGTATACAATAGATGGTGGAGTGAAAAGCACAATGGGGTCAAAGAAAATATTTCTGATAAAGGAGATACCACTTTCTCTTACATGATTGACAAGAATCCAGATATTGCCAAAAATTTAAAAGGGAAATTATTACTCATACATGGAGAAATTGATAACAATGTGCACCCTTCTAATACCATTCGTGTAGTGAATGCATTAATTAAAGCTAATAAGCGTTTTGATATGTTAATACTGCCTACTCAAAGACATGGCTTCGGCGATATGAGCGAATATTGGTTCTGGAAAACAGCCGATTATTTTTCTAGAAATCTTTTAGGAGATATGACGGAAAGATCGGTTGATATTGAAGAGTTAAATAAAGAAATAGAAAGAAAGAAATAAAAAACTACTATAATTTAATTGAACTCATTCCTCCATCAATAGATAAAATTTGACCAGTCACCCAGCTAGACTTATCTGTTAACAAAAACTCCACCGCATTGGCTATGTCTAGTGGCGTTCCCACTCTTTTAAGAGGATGTCTTTGCGCATTGGCATCTATTTTTTGATCTGAGTTCAATAAACTAGCAGCCAGTGGTGTATTGGTTAAAGAAGGCGCTATGCAGTTCACTCTAATAGTAGGTGCTAGTTCAGCAGCCAAGGCCTTTGTTAAACCCTCAATAGCCCCTTTAGAACTTGCCACTAATGAATGAAAGTTTAAACCTAATTGAACAGCCACTGTAGAGAATAAAACAATGGACCCGTTTTTACTTTCTTTTAATTTAAGCAGTGCCGCTTGTATTACTTTAACAGCTCCTACTAATTGTAAAGTATAGTCTTTTATAAAATCGTCGGCAGGTATTCTATTAAATGGTCTTAAACTAATAGCACCAGGGCAATACACAATCCCATCAATAGAGGCAGGCAAGAAATCTACATTTATATTTTCATCCAATACATTAATGTTATGGTAATGAATATTACCTGCATTTTCAATTGCATGTGTATTATAAGTAGCATGCACTGTATGCCCTGCTGCCGCTAATTGATTGGTTACTTGCAAACCAATACCCGATGAACCTCCTACCACTAAAAATGTTGACATTGAAAACTAAATTATTTATTATCTATTTTTATTTATTATTTACTTCCATTATTTATTCCTTCCATTCAATGGGTATAGAGATTTCATTTTTACGACCAATAAAATCAAATGGAGCATTATAACCTAAGAAATTAAAGCCACCTATAATCTTAATATTTTTCTTATTTAAAAGGGCTACTAATTTATCTGTATGCTCTTTTATTTTTTCATCATTGGCATATCCACCAAAAGCAATGACTGCCTCATAGCTTTCTTCAGATTGTTTGATTTGAACAGTCGCATCTTTAGGCTTAGGTAAACTAGAGGCATCATATTTTTCAGGCATTACAAAACTCATAGCAGAGCCTTTTTCACTCATCTCCATTCTTACTGGAGCGGTCATGGCAATACTTTTACTTTGATCATTACCTCCAAATATATAACCAGCTAATTTTCTGAAGCCACTACTAGCTACTTGCTTATAATTGGTACCACTTGACTGAATGGTTGCAAAAGTGGCTTTAGGGTAAAAGCGAATCTCAAAACCCTCTTCAATTTTAACCACACGGTACTTCTGGTTTTCAATTTTAGCAGCCGAAAGGCTTCTAAACGATTGAAATACAATAAAAACAATGCCAAGTCCGATAAATAGATATAATAGTTTCATAAGGTATGTATTAATAGTAATAACATAAAAAGTATAAAAAAGTTTAATAAAATCAAGCCTTTACCCCTCCTATGAATAGACATCTATTCTATATACTTCACTACACGGGCTAATTTCCCATTTGAATTCATGCCCTCTAATACAATTTGTAGTTTTTTGCTAATGTCATTATTGTAGAATTCAATTCTTACTCTTGGACTTCTTTTATTAGTAAGCACAAATGGGTTCCAATATAAAGTGGTACGATTATCTGCTTCAAAACTAGCGGTGGGTTTATCATATTCTGGATGAAAAAACTCTTTAAATACTGAATACCCTCCTAAAACCACATATTCCATTCCTTTACTATTAATATTACCTCCCTTATTCGCACTACCTCGTTTGGTATAAATTGCAATGGCTCCACCACTACCTCCGCTTTCTCCATTGGAAGAACCAAAAAAAGGAGGTCTAATGGCTTTGATGAAAGCAATTTCTGCAATACTCATATTTTGAATCTGTTCAATAGGCATACTTAATTCATTAACATAGAAATCGGTTTTGGAGCCTCTCCAAGTAGCAGAGGATTGCGAACCCGCTGTTGAAATATTTAAACCCGGCACTTTTGCTTGTAAAAAAGTAAGTACATCCACAACGCCTATTGCTACCCCATCTGATGATAAATCAAAAGAAACCCCATCAGTACCTGAAAAAAGTCCAGTTGCATACTTTTCTTCTAATAACTGAACAGGTGTTTTGACTCTAGACTTCACGACTACTTCTGATAAAGTCATAGAGGCTAATAATTTTTTCTGCTTTTCTTGTTCTACTAAAAATAAATTCAGTTTAGCCCTGGCTATACTATCGGTGGTATAAGGTTGAAAGACAGCTGGATCAAGTTGTAATTTATTGGTGACAGGTTTTAATAATCCATTTTCAAATTGAACGACTGTTTGATTTTCTTGTTTTGATTTGCCATTTATTGAATAGTAAACTCTTGAAGTATCATAAAAAAATACCGACTTATCTTCAAAACTTCCATCTTTTGCCACAGGCACAAATAACATTTTCTTTGTACTATCCTTTCCAAGTAAAATCAAATTTAAAAGCAGCGTTTCTGAAGATTTATTTAAAGCAGACCCATATAATTTACCCGTTAATTTCATCACTTCCTTTTCTCTAGGATATTTTAAAGAAGGTAGCATACCTGCTTTAATTTTATTCCAATCAAACCTGCGCCAACCGTTGGTGAGCATGACTAAATCTAAATGTGCTGCTACAGAATCTGCATCGCTTGTAAAATAATAAGCAGGATTATACACTTTACCTTTAATATCATTACTTAAAAGAAAATCGGAATAGATAGTTTGTTGTTCTGGCATGACAATAGAAGCATCGGTAATAGAGATAGACATATTCGCGGAAGCGGTATCTTTTACCATTACTTCAATAACATTCTTTCCTCTTTTATTTAAATTAGCAATACCCACAGTTAAATTGGCATTAAACTCATGTAAACGATTATTCACAAGTACAATTCTTTCAGCAATGGGCAGCCAATCATTGGTAAATAAAGTAAACTGCACTACACCAGTAAGCAGTTCATCAATGGGTAAGGCTACTTTTTGTACTTGACGCTCTTCTCCTTTAAATTCTACTGTGTAAATTAAATGCTGATTCTGATGCACCAACAATCGCATATGCTTATAATTGGCAGGTACTTCAAAAGTTCTTTCTACTTGCGCATAGGCCTTTTCATTGTCCATGCTTATTTTTAAAATAACTCCTTCTTTGCTAGCAGCTGCAATAGGAGTGGTCCCTTTTTGTCCATTCTCGTCGGTCCAATTTAATTGATACTTCTCTCCTTCATTGGGTCTGAATTTAAATACACCCATACCATCGTGTTGAACCTTTAAAGTATCTACCACTTTGTTTTTATCATTGACTAAAAAGCCTTTAATAAAAACTGGCGTACCAAAATTATTAGTAGCCTTAAATGCCATCTTATTAATAAGCCCTTCTACAAATGTGCCTCCTTCCGGGAAAACATCAACTCTTGTTTTAGGAGTAGTACTATTTTTTATTTTAGAAATAACTCCATTATTAATTGGAATATTTTTTTCGTATAAAAAAACGCTATCGTCATTTAACATCCAACGCGTATAGGCTTTAACCTTTATAAAATCGCCTTTATAGGTAGCAGGAATTTCAAAACTACCTTTAGCCGATGATTGAAATAAAGGAGCGGCACCTTGCTTTATATAATTACCGTTGTTATCATACCAATTAACATATACATTCTTGCTGGTACTAGTCCATTCCATGCCTGACAATACGTATAGTTTATAAAATATTGTCTCCCCTGTATTATACATGGTTCTATCAAATTGGATATGTATTTTTTCATGAGGGTAGTCTTCTTCATAAATACTTAATAAAGAATCAAATACTTGCGCCTTGGCCTTTAGGGAGAAAATGGTTATAAAGAAAAAAAGTATAGCAACTGCTTTACTTAATTTAAGGGATTGAAATTTAGGAGTGCGCATAGTAAAAAAGGTGTGATAAACTAATTTAATTTCGAGAAGGGTTTGTCCTATTTTTTTTGAAATAATTTATGCCAAGTACAATAAGAATAATAACTAAGCCGAAAAATTCTCTTGACTCTTCTATCCAAGGTTTTTCTGCTTTCATAGTGCTTGCAATATTGGAAGCATTATGAAATTGTATCCAATCTATGATGCCATTGGTGTCAAACATTTTATATATGGCATAAGCACCAAAGAATAGAAACCCAAACCAATAGGCCTTTTTAGGAAAAGGCTTTTCTGCAAAATTTAAATAACAAAGCAAAGCGGGATACAAATAAATAGGTATCCATAAATAAGGGTCGGGGTCGTTATACTGCACAGCTGCAAATAAAATAAAAACGATACAAAAAATAATATTAAAAAATTTCATTTAGATAAATTTTAATTTGAATAAATAACTAGCACTACTGTCCGCTTCTATTCAAATTCACTAGGTGCTCATTAACACTTAATTGGCCCATAGTGCTCAAATTTACTGAAATTTTAAACAAGAAAGCACAGAAGCAGTTGGCTTCATTACTACCCCATTAACAAAAAATAGCTTTTAAAGAAAACAACTACTTATTACTAATTCTTTGGCACAACAGGACCTGTGCGCATAGCTTTTACTTGAACTGGCCATTGTACTGGCTGCCCCGTTCTTTTATCAGTGCCCATATCTGCTTTATCTCTTGGGAAGGTTTCATTGTCTTCGCAAGCCATGTAAACCATAATGGCTGTTAGAATGGCATTGCTTCTTAAATCATCAAAAATTACTTTATCATAAGTGTCTCTATTAGTATGCCAAGTATAATTAAAATAAGACCAGTTCAAAGCACCTAAAGAAAAACCTGGAGCACCCACTGCTACAAAAGAAGCAAAGTCGCTACCTCCACCTCCTGGCGTTCCAGGGAAAGTAGTTTTGATAGAATCTTTAATATTATTAGGTGCAGCAGCTAACCATCTTGTTAGAAATTCACCAGCATGTTGAAAGCCTTGTCCTGAAATATTTACAATTCTTCCTGTTCCATTGTCTTGATTAAATAAAGCTTGTAGTTTACTTATAATTTCAGGATGGTCTTCCACAAAGGATCTAGATCCATTCAAACCTTGCTCTTCACTTCCCCAATGTCCTACTAAAATGGTACGCTTAGGATTAGGGTAAACCAATTTTAAAATACGCATCGCTTCCATCATGGTAAGTGTACCTGTTCCATTGTCAGTAGCACCTTGCGCGCCATCCCAAGAATCAAAATGTGCAGATAACATTACATATTCATCTGGTTTTTCTGTGCCTTTCATTTCAGCAATGGTATTAAAGGAAGGAACCATGCCTAAATCTTTGGAAGCAGTTTCTATACTTATAATTGGATTATCACCAGACTCCACCAAGCGGTACAAGGTTCCATAGTCCTCCAAGGCTATATCTACAGTTGGAATTTTGGATGTGTAGGCATTAAAAATTTTATCTACCCCAAAACCACTGGACCAGTTACTTGTTAAAACACCTGCAGCACCCGCTTTTTCTAATATGATAGGGAGCATTCTTGAAGAGTACCCTGTTTTACTTAAGCGTTTTCTCCAAGCATCGGTTTGTTCGCTGCGCTCTTTTTTTAATTTATCAAAAGACTCCTTTGTAGCAAATTGTTGCCAGTTATCATCAGGTCTTCCGGTGGGTTGTTGCATTGAAATCATTACAAACTTTCCTTTTACAGTAGGTAGCCAGTCTTGGAATGCAAGTGAATCTTGTAGATCTGGAATAATAACTATTTCGGCTTTCACTGCTTTTCCTTTTGTAGAAGGGCTCCAAGACAATTGAGTTCCTTCTAAACTTTTTACTCTAGGAGAAAGCATATCTATATGTGTGATACCTCTTTCCCAACCTTTCCACTCACCCCACTTTTCGTTGCGCGCAGCAATACCCCAGCCAGTATATTTATCAACCGCCCAGTCATTGGCTTTTTGCATTTGTGGAGTACCCACTAATCTTGGTCCAATTTTATCAAATAGTTCGTGTGCTAATGTTTGTAGTTGTGAATGACTGTTTTCTTCTTGAACAATTTTTTCTACCACAGTTTGTGCAGATAAATTGTTAGCTAAAAAAATGCAGTAAACAAGAAGGAGTTTAGTTATACATCCTGTGTAACTAATGCGTAGTGTTTTGTCTTTTTTCATATACTTAAATGTAAGTAAAAAATGTATGTAAAAAATTCACACAGAAAATAAAAAAGGACCTGCATTTTAACGCAAGTCCTTGATTTTCAAATAGAGTGCAATATAATCTTCCCCTTAAAAAAATTACAGCAACTATTCTATTCGAAAAATTTAACCTCACCAGAACTAATATCATGAACCCCTCCAACAATAGTAATTTCTTCATTTTTTACCATTTCGGCTATAATAGGGCTTTTCAATAATATATTTTTTACCGACAAGCTCACATTTAACTCAGCCACATTTTCAACAAAAGTTGAATTGCTAGAGTTTCTATTATCAGTGGTTGACATTTCTTGATCCACTGCAGGTTTTATTTTTTCAATAAGTCCTGTTAAATTACCTAGCGCCACATTATCACAAGCCCCTTTTACGGCCCCACATTTTGTGTGACCTAAGACAACAATAATTTTTGCACCTGCCACTTTACATCCAAACTCCATACTTCCTAAAATATCTTCATTTACAATATTGCCCGCAATTCTGACACTGAATATGTCACCTAGGCCTTGGTCAAAAATTAATTCAGCAGAAGTTCTACTATCGATACAACTTAAAATAACAGCAAAAGGATGCTGACCATCCGATGTGTCGTTGGCTTGTTGTAATAAGTTTCGGTTAATCTTTAAATTATTTACAAAACGTTTGTTTCCGTCTTTTAATAAATTTAAAGCCATTGTTGGCGTTATAGCACTTTGCATTTCCTTCGTTAATGTTTTCATATAATATTTTTTTAATAATTTTTAATACTTAATAATCTAGAATGATAAATTGTTATATACAATTAATTGAAATTGTCCTCTGGTACTATTTTTTTGAGATTGAATAAGATAGCCTGTCTCTAGTCTTATATCATTGGTTACACCATAACCCATACCGGTAAAAAATCGGTTTCGATCAAATTTTTGATTACTAATATCAATAAACAATTCATTAAAACCAGATACGTATAGAGACCTCCTATTCAATAGCTTTCCATTCAAAGGCTTTTGTACTGCTAAAAAATATCTAGACCTTAAAGCAAAATCATTCGCTATAAACCTCTCTTCCAACCTCACTCGGTGAGTAAGAAAGAGATTATTTCTTTTTTGCTTATATAAGTACTGCTGATAAATTCTTTTCTCATTCGTAGTTGAAATAATTTCATCCCCTTCTTCCCAATTCGACTGCACATAGGCTAAACCTAATAATATATTATTGTTAGATTCAGTTAAATTATATCCTATTCCCGCTCTTAATAAGAGCTGACTTTTTTGATTAGGTATTTGATTAAGTCTGTATTGCATATCGGACTGCAATAACCACTTATTGTTTATTTTTTGGTTACCAAAATACACAAACCAGTTCCCATAATTTTTGTCTTGAGCCAAAACGGTATCAAGCGAACTAATTATAAGTAATAAACAAAGAATATACTTTTTAATCTGAGGCATATTAAGGCTTGAAATTAATTTTCTCCACTACAATGTTTTTAATTTTTGCATTGGATTCATAATTTGTAATAATTTCTATCACATCATGCGCAATTGACTTTGAATTCGTGCAATCAATAATTACCTTACTGTCATTTGGAATACTATCTAAAGTATTTAATAAACTTGCCTTATTAAAGAAGGAAACTTCTTCTGCAAGTACTAAATGATGTACCGTTTTGCCTTGCTCATCGCTTACGATGTCTTTAACATGGTGTGAGTTTCTATAACTATGTCTAAGTGTATAAAATATACCGACTAATATACCTACTGTGATTCCTTTTAAAAGATCGGTAGCAAGAATTGCAATAACAGTAGCCATAAATGGCATGAACTGCTCCCATCCTAATTTATACATGTCTTTGAATAAGGAAGGCTTTGCTAATTTATAACCTACCATTAATAAAATAGCAGCTAAAGAAGCAAGCGGAATTAAGTTTAATAGATTAGCTATAAAAACCGCACTCAACAATAAAAACAATCCATGTAAAATAGCTGATAGTTTTGTTTTACCTCCAAAATTGATATTTGCTGAACTTCTTACAATTACTTGAGTAATGGGAAGTCCACCTATCATACCAGAAACTATATTACCCAAACCTTGTGCCTTTAATTCTCTATTGGTAGGTGTAATTCTTTTATCTGGATCCAATTTATCGGTAGCTTCTACACATAATAGAGTTTCTAAACTTGCAACAATGGCAAGCACCACAGCTATTTTCCAAACTTCAAAGTTGGTGATTGCTGAAAAATCGGGCATTGTAAACTGTCCAAAGAAACCTTCTATTGAACTTGGAACAGGTACAGAAACTATTTGTTTATCGTTTAAACTAAATGGTAAAATTCCATTTGTATAAGCAAGGTTGAATAGTATACCTAAAACCACCACTACTATGGGGCCTTGTATAAGTTGAAATATTTTATGCTTTTTGGTAAGAACAGTATCCCATAAAATTAATATAGCAAGAGATACACCTGCAATTAATAAGGCGCCCGGTGTGATGAATTCAAAGGCCCTCATTATTTCTGAAAAAGTATTTTGACCATCTGCTTGTAAAAATGCATCATCTCCTTCTACATCTTTATCCCACCCAAGTGCATGCGGTATTTGCTTTAATATAATTAATAGACCAATACCCGTAAGCATTCCTTTAATCACTGAATTAGGGAAAAAGTAAGCAATGAAGCCTGCCTTAGCATAACCCAAAGCCAAT